>DATCDX010000022.1:0-4181 GCA_036510475.1 Steroidobacteraceae bacterium | reverse complement strand
GAGCGGCAGCAGCGCCAGCAACGGCAGCAGCAGGAGCGCGGCTGCGATGCCTAAGCTACCGGGAAATGCCCGTATCATCGGCACCCGATTCACCGGCGCCTTATTTAGGAGCACCTGATTCGAGGGAACGCTGCCACCGTTCATGCGGCGCCGCCCGGTCGTTTCATCAGGTCGCGCAGGCGCTCCGCGAATAATGGTGCACGCGGAGCCGGCTGCAGCACGATGGGCACCGTCAGCGGCGTGAGCGGCACTATTCCCGCGGCGCCGACGCCCACGAGAAGCTGCGATTCGCCGACCCGAATCAACACGATGCGTTCGCGCGGGCCTAGGCCCAGCTCATCGATCACGGCAATCTCCCCAGAGCCGCGCGGACCGGCCAATTTGAGCCGTTTCAGTGCCCAGCTGATGGCGATGATCAGCGCCACGATGGCGATCAGGCTCAAGGTGAGCTGCGTCAGGCTGCCCACGGACAACGGCGAGGCGGCCTGTGCCGTACCCGTCATTGGGCGCGCTCCATCCTCTCGGTCGCGCTCACGACATCGGTAAGCCTGATGCCGAACTTCTCGTTGACCACCACCACTTCGCCGCGCGCAATGCGCACGCCGTTCACCAGCACGTCGAGCGGCTCGCCGGCCAGGCGATCGAGCTCCACCACGGCGCCGGGCGCCAGCTGCAACAGCTCACGCACCGACATGCGCGCACGTCCGACCTCCAGCGCCAGGGTCACCGCCACATCGAGGATCAAATTCAAATTCATTTCCTGCCCGGCGGCGCCGGCGGCATTCGGACCTAGGTCGCCGAATTGCGCGCGCGAGACGGCGGCGGTCTTTGGATCGGGCGTGCTCATGTCAGGGCTCCTGGAAGAATTTTGAGGGCATTGCGTCCTTGCGAGACGCCGAAACGGCCGCGATACAGGGGGACGTCACCCGCCAGCAGCGTGACTTGTTCGGGTGCTTCGATCGGAATGATGTCGCCCGGCGACAAACGCACCAGTTCACGCAGGCTGATCTGGGCCTGCGCCAGCACCGCCCGGGTATCCAACTGCGTCTCTTGCAATGCCGACGTGAGTACCGGAGCCCACGCCTCATGGCTGCGCACCGCCGCACGGCCGCCCTCGGCGCTCAGCGTCTCGCGGACGGGCGCGAGCAGGGTTTCGGGTAGCAACCAATCGATGCTGCCGCTGCGCGCGCCGAACTCCACCGTGAATTTGACGGCGATGAGTGAGTCGAGCGGGCCGCCCAACTGCACCAATCGCGGATTGGTTTCCTGCTTCACGAGTTCCAACTCCAGCGGCGTCACCGGTGCCCAGGCAGCCGTCAGGTCGGCGGCGAAACTGCGCAGCATCAACGCCAGGAAGCGCTGCGCAGCCGGCGCGATCGCGGCCTGTGGATCGGTGGTTGCGCGCCCCGAGCCGCCGAAGAAGCCATCCAGCAGCGTCAACAACAGGGCGGGTTCGACGCTGACGAAGGCGAAGCCCGGCAGCGGTTTGAGGCGCACCACGGCGAGGCTGGCCGGCAGCGGCAGCGCGGCCTGCAGGTCCGCGCACTTCACCGCTTCCATCGACGTGAATTGCATGCCGGCATCGCGTCCCAGCAAAGCGGACAGCGAGACGGCCGCGCGCTCCGCAAAGCTCTTGCTGACGATTTCCAACAGCGGCAACTGCGTGCGATTGATGCGCTGTGTCGTGAAATCGTAGGGGCGGACCGTGCCGGGACCGCTTTTCTCCGCGCCGTTCTTCTCGAGTAACGCGGCCACCTCTTCATCGGAGATGGCTGCGCGTGCGGGAGCCTCCTCCATTACTGCACCACGAAACTGGTGAACAGCACGTCATCCACCAACGGACCGCCTTCCTTCTTCTGTACGGCGCGAATCTCCGCGAGCGCCTCCTGCCGCAGCTTCTCCTTGCCCTCGCGCGACATCAGCGATTGGTAATCGCGATTGCTCATGAGCAACAAGAGGTTGTTACGGATCAACGGCACGTTCTTTTGCACACTGTCGATGGCCTTCTGATCGGTCGCCATGACCTGCATGGAGATTTGCAGGAAGCGCACCGCCGAGCCTTCCTCGAAATTGACCACGAGGGGCGGGTCAATCGCGTAGTAGATCGCGGCCTTGGCGGCGCCGGCATCCTCACCGTGCCCCTTGCCGGACACCGGCAGGATCGGTGTGATTTTGCCGTCCTTGTCCAATCGCATATCGGGGGTGGGATGCAGCTTCGCGTTGATGAAGCCGCCCAACACCACCGCGGCCAGGGTCAGCACGAAGATGCCGATGCCGTTCATGAGTGTGCCCATGAAGCCACCGGACTTCTGCGGCGGAGGGGGAGGAGCGTCGTCAGCTGCATCGGCCATGGGTAATTCCTAGCGCGGTCACATGCCGCAGCTGGAATCGAGCAAGTTCTATGCCACAAAATGCCCAACGAACTTTAGTTAGAAAATTCAGTAGCTTAGTGAGCGAGCGCCCGGCCTCGTTGCCGCCGCGCTTAAGATCGCCCGCTCGCCGCGCTCCGCGACCGCCGATAAATTGACGCTTCCGGCGCTAACGCGGTTTTGTCAGCGTCCGTTCCTCAGAACTTCAGCGACACCCGCAACCCCGGCGCGGCGTCATCGAGAACCAACCGCGCGCCGTGCAGTTTGGTGACCGCCGCCACCAGCGACAGGCCCAGCCCTGATCCCGGGAATTTCCGCGCTTCGTCGAGGCGCACCCGGCGGCCCAGCACGATCTCGCGCTTGTCCGACGGGATACCCGGGCCGCTGTCCTCGACGATGACCTCCGGCGCGCCCCCGGCACCTTGCAGCAGCACCCGGATGCGGCCGCCGTCGGGCGTGAACTTGATGGCATTGTCGAGCAGATTCGCCAGCGCCTGCGCCAGTAGCTGACGGTTGCCCTGTACCGTCGCACCCGCCGCCACGGAACTCTGCAATTCGATGCCGCGTTCTTCGCTGACGGGCGCATACAATTCGACCACGCTGGCGACCAGCTCGGAAAGATCAACCGGTTCGCGGGCCACCGTGCCGGTCTCGGCAAGCGCAATGCGCAGCAGCGCGTCCAGGGTGCTGCGCATATGATCGACCTCAGTGGTGACCCGTTCGAGCACACGCCGTTCGGCGGAACCCACGCGGAGCGTGGTCATCGCACCTTCGGCGGTGGCCTGCAACCGATTGAGCGGCGTGCGCAAATCATGCGCGGCGCTGTCGAGAACGGTGCGCATACCGAGCGTCAGCTGCTCGATTTTGTCGAGCATGCTGTTGATCTCGCGCGCCAGGGTACTGATCTCATCGTCCGCATCGCGCACCGGCAGGCGCTGCGACAGATCGCCGCGCATGATTTGCTTCGCCACCGCCGAGATCGCACCTGCCTGCGCCAGAATGCGCCGGCCCATCCAAAAGCCGCCTCCCAACCCCAACAGCAAGGTGAGCACCACTGCAGCGATCAAACCGCGCATCATGAGATTCTTGACGTCTTGCCGTTCCTGCACGTCGTGTCCCACCAGCATCCGGTATCCTCCCGGCAACGGAAAGCGCTGCGCGCGCATCTCATGTTCCCGCGTTTCGTCGCCGAAAGGCACGGATACTTTGAACAGGAACCACTTGCCCTCGTCGGCGGCGATTTTCGGCCACGCCGGCACATTGCCCGCCACCGGCCGCAGTTGCGGGTCCACCATCAAGTACACCGCGCCGCGAACATCCTGATCCTGCGAGCGCTGCTCGACCAGCTCGATGAAATCGCTGCGTGACAGCACCAACACTTGCTCGCGCAGCCCCTGCACTTCGGCTTCGATCAGATTGTCGGTGCTGCCGTCGACCACACGCGAGACGGCGAAGTCGACCGCGCCCAAGAGCGCGGCCGCGCCGCAGGCGAATACGATCGAATAGACGATTGCAATGCGAAACGGCGAGGTACCGAGTACGCCGAGAAATCGTTGATCGGGCCCCACCGCGGGCCCGCTATTCGTCTTCGCGCAAGCTGTACCCCGCGCCGCGCACGGTATGCAGCAGAGGCTTGTCGAAATCCTTGTCGATCGCCTGCCGCAGACGGCTGATGTGCACATCGATCACATTGGTTTGCGGGTCGAAATGATAATCCCAGACGCCTTCCAGCAGCATGGTGCGCGTCACCACCTGCCCGCTATGGCGCATCATGAACTCCAGCAGCTGGAACTCGCGCGCGGTCAGTTCGAT
>DATCDX010000021.1:0-12541 GCA_036510475.1 Steroidobacteraceae bacterium | reverse complement strand
TAGGTTCTCATCGAAGTGAGTGCGCCGGAATTCCGCTTCGAGTTCGGCGTTGAAGTTAAGCCAGGGAAAGCCCGCCCGCAGCTGACGCGCGTGCGGCGAGTCCGGCAGATCGGCTGCGAGAAGGCGGTTGACGGTCATATTTCGCACCGTACCGGCCTTGCCGCGCGTCCTCAGTGACCCAGGCCACTCTTTGAGGGAAAAGCGTAGCGAGGCCCGCTCTATATTATGTCAAGTAACGGGCGAGATACGTGTCGAAGTCCGTTTTGTCGGCTGCCTCAATGCGGCTTTGAGCTTCGTGCGATTCCCGCGCCTCTCCCGCAAATTCCGCCAAACGGCGCTCGTTGGGCGGGTACAGGCCGAGAAAGTAATCCTTGTGCAACTTCGACATTCGTTGGGCGAGCTGAAAGAACGATTCGCCGCTCTGCCGCATGTCCGCCAGCAGCCGCGCCGAAGGAGTGCGCTCGACATCCTCGATCTTCGTCCGCTGTTGCTCCAAAGCGGTCGTGTACGGGCGCGCGGGCTCACCGTGATCAAGCATCTCGCACAAACCCTGCATCGCATCGAGCAGCTCGCGCGCCCACTCCACCATGGGAAAATCGCGTCCGTTACGATTCAATTTGAGCCCCGGCTCGCGGCCGCGCCGCGCCACCGTGAGGTGATTGCCATCGAGGTCGGCTTGCTCGCCTTGGCCGATCGGCTCGCTGTCGCGCAGCAGGCACAGGGCGAGAAACGCCTCCAGGAAGCGCAGTTTATTCTGATTGACGCCCACGGGATCGAACGCGCTCACATCGAGGGCACGCACTTCGACGTATTCCACTCCGGCCCGCTGCAGCGCCTTGGTCGGGCGCTCGCCGGAGCGCGCAATCCGCTTCGGCCGGATGTAGCTGTAATACTCATTCTCGATCTGCAAAATATTGGCGTTGAGCTGCTGATACACGCCGTTGACCTTGACGCCGATCTTTTCGTACGGTGGATACGGCGTGCCGATGGCGCGCGAAAGATCGCGCACGTACTCATCCAGGCTGTTGACCGAGACGCTGACGCCGGCTTGATTCTTGTTGCGGTAGCCGATGTCGCTCATGCGCAGCGAGGTCCCGTACGGTTCGTAGACCGTGTCGTCATCGAGAGCGGCCAGCGTGTTTTCGCGGCCGGCAAAAAAGCTCTTTGAGACCGCCGGCGACGTGCCGAACAGGTACAGCACCAGCCAGCCGTAGCGCCGGTAATTGCGCAGCACGCCGAAGTATTGCTCGGACACGAAGTCCCGTTGGGGCCGCTTGGACTCGTTGATGTGTCCGAGGACATCCCACAGAGGAGTGGAAAACGAATAATTGAAGTGCACGCCTGAAATCGCCTGCATGATGCGTCCGTAGCGCACGCCCAAACCATGGCGATAGATGTTCTTCATGCGGCCGACGTTCGATGTGCCGAATTGCGCCAGCGGAATGTCCGCATCGCCGTTGAGGGCGCAGGGCATGCTTGTCGCCCACAGCAACTCGTCGCCCAAGTGGCGATACACGAATTGGTGTATGTCGCACAAGTACTGCAACAGCTCCCAGGTCTCGCCGAACGGCGGCGTGACCAATTCGATCAAGGACTCGGAAAAATCCGTCGTGATGTGCTCGTTCGTGAGCGGCGCGCCCAACGCGGTGGGGTGGCGCGTCTGCACGATTTCACCCGAGGGAGACACGCGCAGCGATTCCTTTTCGACGCCCTTGCGGCCGCCGCGCAATACCGCGCGTTCACCGGAGTTAACGAGGCCCGCGAGACGCCGCTCGAATTTCTTGTCAATCACGTTACGCACCAACGATCCTCTATTTTCAATTTACGGCAGCTCGGCAACCACCTCGATTTCAACGAGGAAGCCCGGATCCACCAAGCGCTGCACCTGTACCCATGTGACCGTCGGCAATCGCTCTTTGTTGTAGTACTCGAAGCGCAGATCGGAGGCCTTCAGCAACGCATCCATATTCGTCGTATAGATCGTTTCCTTGACCACCTCATCGAAGCCGGCGCCATGCGCGGCGAGCGTGCGGCGTATATTGGAATAAGCGGCACGCATTTGCCCGGCCATGTCGCCCGGAGCCACCAAACGCCCGTTCTGGTCCACGGCCATCGATCCCGAAATATACAGGGTTTTATCGACCAACACGGCTTGGGAGTAGCCGAAGTCCTTTTCGTAGGCATTCAGATGGAACACCTGTTTGACCCGCGGCGGCGGCGGTTCCTGGTCGCGGTCGCATCCGGCCAGTCCCAACGCCGAAACCACCCCTACGGCTGCGAGTAATAGGATTCGACTCATCATATGTCACTCACTTCGGCGTCCGGCTTTGCACGAGTTCGGCACGGTCGCGCAGGGCGCGCAACGTTTTCGGCAAATCGCGCCGCAGAGCCGCGCGCACG
Source organism: Steroidobacteraceae bacterium (assembly GCA_036510475.1). Lineage (GTDB taxonomy): Bacteria > Pseudomonadota > Gammaproteobacteria > Steroidobacterales > Steroidobacteraceae > Bog-1198. Next base: position 10,141 of record DATCDX010000021.1, on the reverse strand, counting down.
ATCCAACGCGGCACCCAAAATCCCGGCGCCAGATGCACCGCGTAGTGGGCGATGGTGTAATCTCCGTCGCTCTGTAAATCCCAGGTGCTTTTCAAAATGCGCAGATCCCCCGAGATGCGTTCGATCGACACGCGCGACGGCTCGTCATAGGTCGCACGAAATTCGTACGTCAGCTTCGGCACGTACCAGGAATAGTTCATGACATGCCGGATTATTTGCCACGACCGGTCGGGCGCGGTCTCAAGCACGGTACATCCCACGAGGCCCGGAACCACGCGCAACGCTTCCGCACAGCTCGTGATCAACGACCAGACGACCTCGCGATCCGCATGAATTCTGACCGTCGCGGTTGCGCTGCCGCTCTGTTCGCCGGCATCGAGGGTCACCGCGACTTCAATGTCGCCGTGCTGCGCAGCCTCCTGCGCAAGGTTCGCGGCGGAGACGTCAAACGCGGCGAACAGCAGCGCCGCGGCGGCCAGGATCGCGGCACGACACCCGTTCATCGCTTCGCGTCCATCCAGGCCTGCATTTTAGCCTCGAGAATATCGAGTGGCATGGCGCCGTCTTTGAGAATTTCAGTGTGGAACTCACGGATATCGAATTGTGCGCCCAGCACCTGCTGGGCGCGGGTGCGCAGCGCCTGGAATTTGAGTTCTCCCAACTTGCAGGCCAGAGCATCGCCGGGCATCGCCACGTAGCGGTCGATGAGCAGATTGGCCGCCGTGTCATCCACGGCCAATTGCGCACGAAGATAATCGAGCGCCTGTGCGCGCGTCCAACCCTTGGCATGCAGGCCGGTATCGACGACCAGTGTGACCGCACACCTCATTTGACCCAAGAGTGCCCCCAATTTGGTCTCATCGTCGCGATACAGCCCCAATTCCTCACCCAAAGAGGCCGCGTACAAGCCCCATCCCTGGACAAAAGCAGGCTCGGTCCCGTAGCGGCGAAACAGCGGCAGATCGCTGCGCTCTTGCTGAAGCGCGAATTGCAAGTGATGTCCGGGCAGTGCCTGTTGCAGAAAGTCCGATATCACCACAGTGGGGCGCGCCGCCACAGTGCCGACGTTCACGTAGAGGATGTCAGCGGTCCCGTCTCCCGGTGACGCAGGTTGATAGTAAAGCGGTGTTTCGGCCTCGCCGAATGCCGCCATGGGACGAATTTCAAAGTCCGAATGCGGCACGGCGGAGAACAGGGTCGGCAGCGCCGCAAGGGTCTGAGCCTTCAGGTCCCGGTAGGCGTTCAACAGCTCGCCCCCATCCGCATTCGGCGCAGTTCGCATGCCACCGGCACCGGCACCGGCGAGCGGCGCGCCGGTGAGCAGCGGCTGCATGCGGACTCGAATGCTTTCCACTGCCGCAAGGCCGATGCTGTGGATCTGATTCGGTGTCAGTAGACTCCCTGTCGCTCGTTTGATGCGGTAGGCGTACCAGGACGGCCCCATCGGCAGTGCCGTCAACGCGAGGCTGGTCCGCGCTCGCGGCAGATACTCATGTTGCAGGAAGTCGTGCAGTGCGCGATAAGCGGGCAAGAGCTTGTCCTTGGTGGCGCTGCCAAGGCGTGCGCCCAAGCGCGTCCGCTCAGGATCTTTGATGGTCTCAGGCATGGTGCGCATGGGCACGTAGAAGACATTGGCAGAGGTATCCTCGCCCAGGCGTTCGAGCAGGGGCAGCATGCGCTCGACCAGCGGCCGCGGTGTGGTGTAACCGCGCCGCATGCCGTCACGCATGTTGCCGATCGCCTGCTGAGTCCAGCGCACATATCGGTCAATCCGCCGCAACCAGCGTTCATAGTCCGCCGGCGTCTTGAACGGTTGCTGTAGGGTGGCCGCGGCCATGCGGGCCAACTGCTCCGGCATGGCGTCGAAGGGATTGACCGGCAACAGCTCGCTCGGGTAGGTAAACCCCTCGATGGAGAGCTGCCGCCGCCATATGAATATGTCGTAGGTCAGCTTCGAATTCGCATCCAGCGAGCCGCGCGGAAGGGCCAGAACTTCGGCGAGAAAGCGCCGCTCAACAGCCAAGGAATCCGCCAGGAATTGCGGCGATATGGCATTCCCCAAAGCCATATGTTCGTTCCAATAGTTCTCGACGATTCGGCTCAAACGCTCGCTCGGCAGCGTCGCCATCGCCGCCGGCGCGGGGGGCGGTGCAGGCGGCGAGCCACAGGCGGCCAGCGCCAAAAGCGTAAATCCGCATGCAACTACGTGAGAAAATCGGCTCATGAAGCGATTATAAGCATGTAGGTAGGTTCATAATTCGCAGCTTAAAGGTTCGGGAGGCTCCCTATGTTGGTCGGAACCAGTCCGCGACGCGTTGCAATCATCGGTGGCACGCGCATTCCGTTTGCACGCGGCAACAGCGCCTACGCGCAGGTAGGCAATCAAGAGATGCTGACCGCCACATTGCGCGGCTTGGTCGAGCGCTATGGTTTGCAGGGTCAGCGCATAGACGACGTGGCCGCGGGCGCGGTCATGAAGCACTCGAGCCAGTGGAATTTGACGCGCGAGTGCGTGCTGGGATCGGGCCTCGCCCTGGAAACTCCGGGGCTCGATCTGCAGCGTGCCTGCGGGACGAGCCTGGAGGCGGCGATTTTGCTCGGCAATAAGATCGCGCTCGGCCAGATCGACTGCGGCATCGCCGGCGGGGTCGATACGGTGAGCGACCCGCCGGTGGTTTATCCCAAGAGCTTTCAACAGCTACTGCTGCGCAGCTATCGCGGCAAGACATCGAGCGCGCGCGTGGCGCCCTGGTTTGGCCTGCGGCCGAAGAATCTGCGTCCGGTGCTGCCCGGCATCGCCGAGCCTCGCACCGGCTTGTCGATGGGCGAGAGTACCGAACTCATGGTGAAGACCTGGGGCATCGGCCGCGCCGACCAGGACCAACTCGCCTTGGAAAGCCATCAGAAAGCGGCAGCCGCTTACGCCTCGGGATTTTACAAGGATCTGGTGCATGAGTATCTCGGACTCAGCCAAGACAATAATATTCGCAGCGACACGTCGCTCGAGAAACTGGCCAAACTAAAGCCGGCATTCGATGCATCGGGCGCAGGTACCTTGACCGCCGGAAACTCAACGCCGATGACGGACGGCGCGTCGGCGGTGCTGCTGGCGAGCGAAGCGTGGGCCCGCGAGCGCAACTTACCGGTGCTGGCATTTTTGAGCTACGGCAAGGTGGCGGCCGTGGACTACATAGAAAAAAAGGAAGGCTTGCTCATGGCGCCGGCCTACGCGGTGCCGCGGATGCTCGCGGATGCGGACCTCACCCTCCAGGACTTCGATTTCTACGAGATTCATGAAGCCTTCGCAGGTCAGGTACTGTGCACGCTCAAAGCTTGGGCGGACTTGAGTTTCTGCCGCGATAAACTAAAACTGCAGAATGTACTGGGCGCGATCGATCGATCCAAGCTCAATGTGAAGGGCGGCAGTATTGCGATCGGCCACCCATTCGCCGCCACCGGTACGCGGATCGTCGCCAGCTTGGCGAAAATTCTCGATGAACATGGCGCCAAGCGCGGCCTGATTTCGATCTGCACGGCCGGCGGCATGGGTGTTACGGCCATTCTCGAGCGCTGATATTATTGAAGGAGCTTAGGCGATGGGAAACCGTGTTGAACTGACGGCAAGCGACGGCCATCGGCTGTCCGCATATCTGGCGGAGCCTGCGGGCAATTCCCGCGGCGGCATCGTCGTCATACAGGAAATCTTCGGCGTGACCAACCACATTCGCGCTGTCGCCGATCAGTACGCGGCCGCGGGCTTCACCGCCCTGGCGCCGGCGCTGTTCGACCGGGTGGAACGCGACGTCGATGTGCCCTACACCGACATGGCAAAGGGCTTCGGCTACATGCAGGCCATGAAGAACGACAGCGTATTGCTCGACGTGCAGGCCGCCATCGACCGGGTACGAGCCGCCGGCAAAGTCGGCGTGGTGGGTTTTTGCTGGGGAGGCACGGTGGCGTACCTGGCGGCTGCGCGGCTCAAGATCGACGCCGCGGTCGTTTACTACGGTGGCCAGATCAGCCGTTATCCCGCCGACAAGCCGCGCTGCCCGGTATTGTTTCACTTCGGTGAAAAGGATACGCACATTCCGCTGTCGACCGTCGAGGAAATAAAGAGCGCCAATCCGCAGGGAATTTTTCACCTGTATCCGGCGGAACACGGCTTCAACTGCAACGATCGCGCGAGCTTCGAGCCCGCAAGCGCGAAACTCGCATTGGAGCGCAGTGTAGAATTCCTGCATCAACACGTGGGCTGACTGCGGACGGTTATGAAACTCAAAGATTCTTCGTTGTTGCGCGAGCAGTGTTTCATTGATGGGCGCTGGCTGTCCGCGGACAGCGGCGATACCATTGAGGTACGGAATCCCGCCACGGGTGCAAAGCTTGGGCTCATACCCAACATGGGCGCCGCCGAGACGCGACGTGCGATTGCGGCGGCCGCGCAGGCGTTACCGGCGTGGACGGCACGCACCGCCAAGGATCGAGCCGGCGCGTTGCGGCGCTGGTTCGACTTGATGCTGGTTCATCAGGAAGATCTTGCCGTGCTGATGACCGCCGAACAGGGCAAACCGCTGGCGGAGTCCAAGGGTGAAATCATCTACGCCGCGTCGTTTATCGAGTGGTTTGCGGAAGAAGGCAAGCGTCTGTACGGCGACGTCATACCCGGACACCAAGCCGACAAGAGAATTCTCGTGCTGCGTCAGCCCGTGGGCGTGGTCGCGGCCATTACGCCGTGGAATTTTCCATCGGCCATGATCACACGCAAAGCCGGCCCCGCGCTCGCGGCCGGGTGCACCCTGGTTTGCAAGCCGGCGACGCAAACTCCGTATTCCGCGCTTGCTTTGGCTGAGCTTGCTGAAAGAGCCGGAATCCCGAAGGGCGTATTCAATGTGATCACGGGGTCCGCGGCCGCGATCGGCGGCGAAATGACGGCGAATCCGACGGTGCGCAAGCTGACCTTTACCGGTTCGACGGAGATCGGCAAGAAATTAATGGCGCAATGCGCGGCCACGGTGAAAAAGTTATCGCTGGAGCTCGGCGGCAATGCACCCTTCATGGTCTTCGACGATGCCGATTTGGATGCCGCGGTTCAGGGCGCCATCGCCAGCAAGTATCGTAATACCGGCCAGACCTGCGTGTGCGCCAACCGCCTGTTGGTGCAGGCGGGCGTGTACGAGGAATTTACCGCAAAGCTGAAAGAAGCGGTGGCCAAGCTGCGGGTGGGAGACGGCCTTGCCGGCGTCACCGATCAAGGACCGTTGATCGATGCCAAGGGGGTGGCGAAGATCGAGGAACACATCGCCGATGCCTTGGCAAAGAGCGCAAAGTTGGTTCTGGGCGGCAAACGCCATGCCCTCGGCGGCACATTCTTCGAACCGACCATTCTCACCGGGGTGACGCCCAAAATGCTGGTGGCCCGCGAAGAGACTTTCGGTCCGGTGGCACCGTTGTTCAAATTCAACACGGAAGCGGAAGCCATCGCCATGGCCAACGACACGGAATTCGGCCTGGCGGCGTACGTGTACACCCGTGACCTCGCGCGCAGTTGGCGCGTGTCGGAGGCCATCGAGTACGGCATCGTCGGCTTGAACACCGGTATTATTTCCACCGAGGTGGCGCCCTTCGGCGGCGTCAAGGAATCGGGAACCGGCCGCGAGGGCTCCAGGTATGGAATTCTCGATTACACGGAGATGAAGTACGTGTGCGTGGGCGGAGTGAGTTAACAATCCCGTGCTTGGCCGGTTCTTGGAGCTGTCGCTCGCCACACCGGATATCCAAGCCTCTCTGGATTTTTACTCCAAGCTCGGGTTCTCACAGGCGCAAGTCGGCGAGGCGTGGCCGCACCTCTACGCCGTCGTGACGGATGGCAGAATTTGCATAGGATTGCATCAAGCGCCGATTCCGGCGCCCTCACTCACCTTCGTCAAGCCCGATTTGCTCAAACATCTGGCTGCGCTCGAATCGCTGGGCGTGGAGTTCGAGTTCCGTCATCTCGGCAACGACGTATTCAACGAGGTGGGTTGGTTCGATCCTTCCGGCCAACGGGTGCGGCTGGTCGAGGCGCGTACTTTCTCGCCCAGCAACGCTCCCGGCACCGGCCCTTCACCATGCGGTTTCTTCCTGGAGATCGCGCTGCCCACACCGAACCTCGATGCGGCGAAAGCCTACTGGGAACGATTCGGCTTTGTCGGGATGGACGAGCCGGACGAATGGCTGCCGCATGTGTCGTGCACCAGTGACACCATCGACTTAGGGCTGTATGAGCCCGCACTGCTGCCCCGTTCCACGCTGCGCTTCGAAGTCGACGACATCGCAGCCACCATAGCGCGCCTCGCCGCACAGGGCATCGCGCCGGCCGCGCAAGTGCCGCCGCCGCTGCGGCATACGGGAGCCGCTGTACTGATCGCCCCCGAGGGGACGCCGATTCTGCTGTCGATTACCCCGGCACCGCGACAATTTTAAATTTCAGCCGCATCGCATCCTGAACTTGCAATGCGCCGAGCATGAGGCTGTACGGCATCAGCCCGATGGCCGATTGACGTAGCTCCACAGACCCGGTCGCGGTGAGGCGCCGCAGTCACGATTGACCATGACGTGGTTGTGGCCGAAGCGCGCCATCGGTCCGGCTCGATAGACCAGCAGCCGCAGTTCGGATTGGCCGCCGTCGATCCGATAGTGTCCCGCGGCAGGGAGCGTTTGCGAACTCAGGCGCGCGGAGCCCGGCGCAGGCGCCGACGCCGGCCGCGGCCTGGGGGTACCGCATGCGGACAACGCCACGGCCAGTACCACCCCACCGAAGATTTTGAACAACAGCGGCTCTCCACAGTCTTGTTAAACTATGCCGCACACAGTTTGCACGCAGAGGTTCAAGGATGCCAGATCGCAAGTTCCCAACACGCTACAGCGCGGTCGCGCAGGGTTTTCACTGGGTCATCGCTGCGCTGATCGTGGTCCAATTTACGCTGGCGTGGACGGCCGTCGATCTGCCGCTGGGGGTGCATAAATTGGCGCTGCTGGCACGGCACAAAAGTTTCGGCATGACCGTGCTGATGCTGGTGGTACTGCGCCTGCTGTGGCGGCTGAAAAATCCACCCCCTGCATTGCCGCCGGGCATGACGCCACCGCAACGGAAACTCGCCCGCATCACTCACGCCGCATTCTATGTGCTGCTGTTTGCAATGCCGTTGACGGGATGGATGATGTCGTCCGCCAAGAATTATTCAGTGAGCTGGTTCGGCATATTCACCTGGCCGAATCTCATCGGCAAGAACGAGACCGCTTTCAAGCTGTTGCTCTCGACGCACCATATTTTGAGCTACGCGCTGTTTGGAATCGCGGTGTTGCACATTCTCGCGGCACTCAAACATCATTTTTGGAATAAAGATGATGTGCTATTGCGCATGCTGCCCCTTATCAAGCCAGAGAAGGCCAAAGCGGGGAAACCCGAACCGGAGAAGCGATCATGATAAGAACACTCGTGGCGGCGGTAGCGCTGTGCGTTACGGCCACTGCAGCTGCGGCCGTCACCCCAGGGGCGGCAGGCACGGCCACCAGTTACCTTGCCGATCCGCAGCAAAGCCGGCTGCAATTCGCCGGGCAGCAGGCGGGCGCGGAGTTCACGGGCGTGTTCCATAAATTCACCGCCGCGGTCGAGTTCGCACCGGATGCCCTCGCGAGTTCGCAGTTCGACGTGCAAATCGATGTGAATTCGCTGGACACGCTGGACAATGATCGCGACACGACCATGCGCGGAGCCGACGTTTTCGACGTGGCACATTGGCCGACGGCGCATTACGTCGCGCGCAACTTCACCAAGACGGCGACAGGCTATAAGGCGGCCGGCGCGTTGACGATGCACGGCATCACCAAGGACGTACCCGTCGATTTTCAGTTCACTCAGTCCGCCGCGGGCGCCAAGCTGGTGGGGCACGCCCAGCTTAAGCGCTTGGATTTCGGCGTGGGTCAAGGTGACTGGAAGAGCACCGAGTGGGTGGGCGATGCCGTGAAAGTGTCCTTCTCGCTGGTGCTGAAACCCAAGGGGTAGCCGACTGATCCGCCGGCGAATCAACGAACCGGCAATTCCCGGGACTTTTGCACGGTGCGCAATGCAAAGCTGGAATGGACACGCGCCACATTCGGCAGGCGCGTCAGATGCTGACTGTGCAGCCGTTCGAAGTCGGCCGTATCCGCCAACACCACCCGCAATAGATAGTCGTACTCGCCCGACATGAGGTAACACTCCATCACTTCGGGGACTTTGCGCGCGGCCTCCTCGAAGGCGTGCAGGTGCGCCTGTTCCTGCCGTTCCAGTGTGATGTTGACGAACACATTCACCGGGCAGCCGGCCTTCTGCTGATTGATCAGCGCCGTGTAGCCCTCGATGAATCCGGCCTCCTCCAGTGCCCGTACGCGTCGCAGACAGGCCGATTCCGACAGGTTGACGGTCTCCGCCAATTGATTGTTGGTGATGCGGCCGTCGAGCTGCAAGGCACTGACGATGGCATGGTCGTAGCGATCCAATTTCATGGGAATGGCAGTTTCTTGCTAGTTAATGACTATTATCGTCATATTCTGCCATCAATGCAGCGCCGACAGTCAGTTTTTGCAATATTCCCCTGGCGCCGGTGAGTACGCTATCGGCACCCGCACACGCCCCACCCCCCCCACGGCCAAACGGCCAAACGGAGCAGCTTATGAAAATCGGTGTCCCCAAAGAGATCAAGATTCATGAGTATCGGGTCGGCCTGGTGCCGGCGGGAGTCCGCGAACTCGTCGACGCGGGGCATCAAGTGCTGGTCCAGAGTGGAGCCGGCGCTGGTATTGGCTTCGACGACTCTCATTATAAGTCGGCCGGCGCGACCATCGCGCAGCTCGCGGAGGATGTGTTCGCGTCCGCCGAGCTGGTCGTGAAGGTCAAGGAGCCGCAGCTCGCGGAATGCAAGCTGCTGCGCAAAGGGCAAACCCTGTTCACCTATCTGCATTTGGCGGCCGATCGCGGACAGGCGCAGGCATTGATCCACTCCGGAGCCACGGCCATCGCCTACGAAACCGTCGAGGCGCCGGACGGTTCGCTGCCACTGCTCACGCCGATGAGCGAAGTCGCGGGACGCATGTCGGTGCAGGTCGGCGCGAATTGCCTGCAGAAGGCCAACGGCGGCTTTGGTGTTCTGCTGGGCGGCGTGCCGGGAGTGGCACCGGCCAAAGTGCTGATACTCGGCGGCGGCGTTTCCGGCACTCATGCGGCCGAGATGGCGGTAGGACTGCGCGCGGATGTAACGGTGGTGGACCGCTCCGTGAAGCGGCTGCGCGAGCTGTCGTCGATCTTCGCCGGACAACTCAACACCGTGTACTCAACCGCTCATGCGATCGAAGAGCTGGTGCGCGAGGCGGACCTCGTCATCGGCGCCGTGCTGATTGCCGGCGCGGCGGCGCCCAAACTCGTGACCGGCGCGATGGTTAAAACCATGAAAACCGGCGCGGTGCTGGTCGATATCGCCATCGATCAAGGCGGTTGTTTCGAGACCAGCCGGCCCACCACCCACGCAGAACCCACCTATGTGCTCGATGGCGTGATCCACTACTGCGTCACCAACATGCCCGGTGCCGTGCCGCGCACCTCCACCTTTGCGCTCACCAACGCGACCTTGCCGTATGTGAAAGCGCTGGCGGACCATGGCTGGAAGCAAGCCATCGCCAACGATGCAGGCTTGGCGCGCGGCCTGAACGTGCATGCCGGCCACGTGACCTATGAAGCAGTGGCGAGCGCGCTTGGAATCGAATACCGGCCGTACTCTTGATCCGGGCGCCGGTTGCTACTGTACGATCGATCAATTACTCTCCGATCTGTCAGTAGCCGCCCATCAAGGTATCCGCCATGGCGCGCAATCCGCGCTTCGATGTTTTGTTCGAGCCGGTGCGCATCGGGCCCGTCACGGCGCCGAACCGCTTCTATCAGGTGCCGCACGCCAGCGGCATGACCAATGCCCTGCCGCAGGTGCGCGCGAGTTTCCGCGAGACCAAGGCCGAAGGCGGCTGGGGCGTGGTCTGCACCGGCGCGGTGTCGATTCATCCAAGCTCGGATGACTCACCCCTGCCGTTCGCCATGCTGTGGGACGACAAGGACATCCGCGCTCATGCCCTG
>DATCDX010000020.1:0-4353 GCA_036510475.1 Steroidobacteraceae bacterium | reverse complement strand
GGTCCACCCGGCCTGATTGGCTCGACGCAGCGGCCTTTGCACCGCCGGAAAATCTGCGCAGCCAGGGAGCAATTACGGACGTGGACGTCCGTGCGCTGTTGGAAGATCCTCATCGGCTGGTCATTTTCGCGTTGTGGCCCGCCGTTTCCGTGCCCGCGTACCGGCATCGGGACGGCTGTGTGTTCCTGGCGCATCGTGCCTTGAGCACGTCGTGGTCGGCTGAAATCGCGGCCTCCATCGCGGCTGATTGTGACGAGGTTCAACCCCTGTCGCCGCACGATGCTGCAAAGTCGCTGCAGCCGATCATCGAGCGATTACAGGCGCGGGGCACCGCCGTCGCGGTGTGCACGGTGTTTCGACACGTTCACGAACCGTTCGAGCACAAACGGCGCAACGGGGACCTCTCCCTGCGCGAGCTGGCCCGGCGCACCAATCTGGAGGTGGCACGCTTGTCTCTGCGCACCGGCTGTTTCGTTCTCGACTTCGATCGGCCGCTGGCTCAAGAGGGCGGCGCATCGCTGCAGGCTGATTGTTTCGGCGGCGACGGCCGCGCTGCCGAAATCGCGCTGGACGAGTTCGTCGCTCTTATCATGGATGCGCTGCCCGCCGATTTGCCGTCGCAGGAGAATGTATGATTTTATCGTTGTCGTTGCCGAGAGTCGGCGAGTCGACGGGTCACGCGACCGTCCACAGGCTGCTGGCCAGAACCGGCGATGTGCTTCGGCCCGGAACCGCGTTGTTGGAAGTGCGCGTCGATCTGGGTGCCGCCAAGGCTCAGGACTGTCCTCCTCTATTTTATTTTCGAATAATCGCCACCGAGCACGCTCACCTGCGCGCTTTGCAAGTCTCGCCTGGTGAGGCGCTCGAAGTGGGCCGCTCCTTTGGCGTGGCCACGACCGAGATGAGTGAGTCCTTCGCCGAGCCGGCGATACGCAAGCTGCGGACCACATCCGTGGCGATCCAGGTCGATCCTCTAGCGGCAAAAACACCGTAATCATGAAAGTCAGCGTCATCATCATCACCAAGGACGAACAGCCACGACTGAAGTTGTGTCTCATCGCTCTGGCGCGGCAGACGGTGAATTGGCGGGACGACGCAGAGCTGATCCTGGTTGATGACGGCTCGGCGGTGGCTGTGGGATCTGCCGATATTCCAGCCGGCGGACCGCAGCCACTCATCATCCGTCACGAGCGAAGCCGCGGCCGCTCAGCTTCCCGTAACGCCGGGGCGTTCGCGGCTCATGGGCGGCGCTTACTATTTCTCGACGGCGATGTTTTGATGTCGCCTGACGCAGTGGAACGGCACTCCCGGCTCGCGCCGGATGAGCTGGGTCGCGGCGAGCAGCGGCATCTGCGCGGTACACGTTTCTTCCTCGACCCGCGCACCGGGATTCCGTGGCCGAGCAAGGAAACGCGGGTCGGCAGCATGGGCAATCTCACCCCGTACCTCGTGACGGAAAAGATGGTGGCGCAGGAACCCTACGAAGACCTGCTGCAGCGCTCGGAGGTCGCCATCTATCCCGGTGCCGCTCCGCGCAAGCTATACGAATTGGAAATGAGCGCCCTACGCGCGGGCTCCGCACCTCTCGCGCAATGGATGGCGGCAGCGGGACATAATTTTTCCTTTCCGCGCTCGAAGTTCGCCGCTGCGGGCGGCTTCGACCAAGACATCTCCATCAATGAGCACCGCGAGTTGGCGCTGCGGTTATGCCGCGCAGGCGCTCGGCTGGTTGTCGTGGAAGGCGCGGTATCGCTGCATCTTACCCATCGCGAAGGCTACCGCGATCCATTGTCGGGCGAAGACGGATGGGAGCATGCCTTCGCCGGCCGCCATCCATTCGAAGCGCGGATCATGATGCGTTTCTGGCGCAGTCTTGCCGGGGACAGCCGCATCGATCCGGCCGATCGCGTGCTGACGCTCGAACGCGTAGATGAACTGCTGCGCGCCGGGGCGGGTGCCGGCGGCGCTGCGGCCTGACGCCCATCATGAGCGGATCACGCCGGTCGTTGCGGATATTCGCCAAGGGCAATGTTGACGTGCGAGATTCGCTCCTGTGGTCGCGCGTCGCCGGGGTATTGGAGTGGAATGGCATCAATGAAGTGCTGCGGGTCAGACATCCAAGAGTGCTGGCCAGAATCAAACATGAAACCTGTACACGGCTCGACTTGATTCCGCTACCCGGTGAGACCCCGACCAGACCCCCTCCGGAAATCGCACGCAGGCTTCCCTCCGGGGCGCACCCGATCGAGGGTCAACTACGTACGGCGCTGTTTGACGCGCCGGCCGAAGTCGTGGTGTTCTCGCTGCAATCCGCGGCCACTAACGCACTGGTGCGCCACCGTCGCGATGGCTGGTTGCTGCTGCCCGACAATCTCGACTCGTGGGACCACGAATCGCGCAGGTATCTGGAGACGGAGTGCGAATACGCGGGGCTCGCGCCCATTGAGGGAACGCTGCAGCGGCTGGAGCGGTTGATAGTCGCCGTCGAGGAGCGGCTCGGAGCCCACGTTCTCGTCTATAATCTCTCGCCCTTGACCCCCGGTGAGCGGACCCATTGCTGGCTCGGAGCGGAAGACTCGCTCGATCTGCGTGTGCGCAGATTTAACCTGGGTCTCGCGGAACTTTCCGCGCGCCTCGGCTTTTCCATTGTAGATGTCGATCGAATCGCGGCATGCGCGGGTGCGGATAAAATAAAAATCGATCTTTTCCATTTGACCGCGGAAGGGTGGCGTCTCGTCGCTGAGGAGGTGGTTCGAATCCTGGAGGAGCGCGGCTGCTTTGATGAGGCCGTTGAAGGAGTACAGTCTTGAGCAAGCTACGCATGCCCCCGTTGTCCGCTGCACCGCTGCGCTTGCGGCGTTCCGGGCTGCGCTGGCTGCGCCGCTCGGGTGATCTGTTGGCCGCACGCGAACCCGTCGCAGCATGCTACGTTCGTTTATCGGGTTCCTGCGGCGACGGTCGGCCGCTGCCACTTGCCGAAGAACAGAACGATATTCAGGTCGTGCTGGCCCCGAACACCGCGTGTTCCGTGAATTACCAGGACAGTCTCTCGAGCGGCGGCTACCAGGATATGGTCGAAGGCGGCGATTGGGATGCGGGCACTGTCATCGCGTCATCGGAATCGGCTGGGGGATCGGATACTTTGCTGCCGCTGGTTCTAGTCGGCCGGCGTGGCTTCGAGAACGGTGAAGGGCGGGGCGCCTTGCTTGCCGGCTGGCATGAGAAGGTTCGCGGATCATGGGAAGGTGAAGGCGAAGGCGAATTCGGCACGGTCCTCGCCTTGGGCACCTGCGAACAAACGGGTATTTTCAGAGGGGAGGACATGGCATTCCTCTCTTGGTTCGCGTGCGCCCCCGGCCCGGCGCAGATCGTGGCCGTCTCGGACGAGCGCTGCGTGCATTCATCCGCAGTGCTGCTGCAGCACGTGCGCCGTACGCCCGCAGAAGCGAAGGCCATCACGGAGGCGGTCTACTCGTGGATCGGCGAACGCATCGGTCGTGCCGAGCCCGATTCTTTCCCTGCCTTCCAACCCGAGGCCGCGCATGGAATTCTGCAGGGTCGCTGGCCCATCGCACAAGATTTGCTGTATGCGCTGCATCTGTTGGCTGAGGCGGTCGGAACATCTCCGATCCTCGAGCGTAGCGAGGTTTTTGCCCGTCGTGGGATCGTGGAAGTCGGGCCCCCCAATGCCATTGCGCTCACGCTCGGCAGCGAGTTCGCACCGCATTTCCGGCATCGCCGCACGGGCTGGATACTCGCGATCCACGGCTTCCGCTTCGGACCCTTCATAGGATCCGGTTTGATCGAATGGCTCCGGCGCGATTTCGATCGCATGCCCCGCACCGTCGAAGACTCGCAGCGGGACCTCGCGTCGCTCGCCGACGAAGTCAGAACGCGTACCGGTGGCTCGCTCATCATCCAGAATTTGATTGCATCATGCGCCGTCGACCGGGTTTCGAACTACGCCTGGCTCGGCGACGCATACGCTGAGAGCGTCCTGGTGCTTTGTAACGAAGCGAATCTGATGCTGTCCGATCTGACGCGGCGGCCCGGTATCTCGATGGTGGATTCGGACGCGATGGCCGCGGAACTCGGCGTCAAACACTGTCCGGACCGTTTCCATGCGTCGCGTAATCTCATCGACGTTCAGCGCGCGGAGTTTCATAGAGCTTTGCGTGAAAACAAGATTTCCGGCTTCTGAGGCGAGAGGCCGCGGGCCATGACCCAAATGCTGGTCGTCGGCGCCGAGGATGTCATTGAGCAGATCTTGGTCCAATGCTGGCTTTTCCAGGCCCGTGCTGGTGATGTGTCCGGCGCACGCGCGCGCGCCGAGCGCACGCTGGAGCGGTTGCT
>DATCDX010000019.1:0-5942 GCA_036510475.1 Steroidobacteraceae bacterium | reverse complement strand
CGCTGGGCGGTAGAAAGCATCCGTCAGGTTCAACCAGGCTTGCGGCGTGGCATGCACATTGCCGCCGGGAGCGGCGTTGCCGCCCGCCAGAATGGCGCCGAGCTTGTAGTGACGCAGCTGCGCCGGCGAAATCGACGCAATGTCGGCCTGAATCATTTGCCCGATCTTCTCTGCCAAGCTCATGTGGGCCAAGAGGCCATCGACAAATGCTTCGACGGCCACGTCTCTCGGAGGCGGCGGGAGGGTGGGCCAAAGCTCTGGATGTACACTGGCCGCCGCCTGCGATGACGACGGCGATGGCGAAGATGACGTTGGTGACGCAGCCGGCGACGCTGCCGGCAATGCGACAGATATGCCGCCGAGCAGGCAGATCGACAGAGTTAAATTGGAAATCATAAATACACTGTAACTATTCGTAATATCTATATTATTTACGGTCTATTCACGATGACAGCACTCTTTCGAGGATGTGCGCGGAACTGCAGCTTACAGGATTGAGGAAGAGAATGTCAGCGCTGTCAATGCGTCTTGCCGCCGGACTGGTGACCGTGGAGCGGGCTCCGGCGAGGATCGCTGATGCCGGGTAGTCCTCCCTTCGGTTTGCTGGGCGTTGCGGACTGGGTGGTGGTCGCCACCTACACGGGGGGTCTCATCGTCCTCGGCCTGCTGATGTCGCGCCGGCACATCGGACCGGTGGATTATTTTCTCGCGTCACGCGCGACGCGCTGGCCCGTGATCGGTTTGGCGCTGCTCGCCTCCAACATGTCCTCGACGGCGTTGGTCGGACTTGCGGGCGGCGCCTACGCGATGGGTATTTCGGTCTACAACTATGAATGGACCGCGAACGTGGTTTTGGTGTTCTTCTGTCTGTTCCTGCTGCCCATCATCATTCGCAGTCAGATCTTCACCATGCCGGAATTCCTCGAGCGGCGTTACGATCGGCGCGTGCGGCTGTACTTCGCGCTGCTCACCTTGTTCCTCAATATCGTCGTGGATTCCGCCGGAGTTCTGTACAGCGGATCGCTGGTGTGTCAGCTGCTGTTTCCCGGTTGGCCCCTGTGGTCTATCGTCGCCCTATTGGCAGGGGCTGCTGGGCTCTACACCATCGCTGGCGGTCTGCGGGCGGTGATCTACACCGAGGCGGTACAGGCGGTGGTGCTGATGGCGGGTGCCCTCATCATTTCCATCGGTGCCTTCAGCCGCGCCGGCGGCTGGCACGCCGTCATGAGCGGTGTCCCTGCGGCGGCAATTTCGCTGATCCGGCCAATCGGCGATCCCGGCGTTCCCTGGCCGGGATTGCTGCTCGGCATACCGCTGCTGGGTTTTTATTACTGGTGCACGAATCAATCCGTCGTGCAGCGCATGCTGTCGGCCAAGAACATCGACCACGCCCGTTGGGGCGCGTTATTCGCCGGATTGCTGAAACTGCCGGTGTTGTTCCTGATCGTGCTGCCCGGAACCTGTGCACTGCTGCTGTTCCCGAAGTTGCCGCGCCCTGATCTCGTGTATCCGAACTTGATCTTGCAGCTATTGCCTACCGGTCTCGTGGGCTTGGTCGTGGCCGGCTTCGTCGCAGCGACCATGGTGTCGATTGCTTCGATGCTCAACTCGGCCTCGACCCTGATCACCATGGATGTCATCAAGCAATTCAAACCGCATCTATCCGACACGCGCGTGGTTCGCATCGGCAGAATCTGCACTGCCGCCCTTTTGATGGTGGCGGTGGCTTGGGCCCCGCAATTGCAATTGTTTCCCTCGCTGTGGCAGTACCTGCAGGCGGTACTGGCCTACGCGGTGCCGCCGGTGGTGACGCTGTTTCTAGTGGGCATGTTTTGGCGTGGGGCCAACGCCGATGGCGCCGCGGCGACCATGCTGCTGGGCTCGGTGTGCGGCTTCGCGCTCTTTTTGGTCAATGGGGTGTTGGGGTGGACCCATTTTCATTTTCTGTATGCGGCGCCCATTCTCACGCTGCTTGATATCGGGATCCTGGTTAGCGTGAGTTTGAGCCGGCCGGTTCGTGCCCAGGCGGCGAGCGAGGCCACAATGTGGCAACTCGATATCAGCCGCGCTGAGCAATTGCGGCTGCGGCTCATGCCGCTATGGCAGGACTACCGTTGTCAGGCCGCGGCGCTGTTAGCCTTGACCGCCACCGTGGTGGTGATTTTTCGCTGACCGCTTTGACATAATGCCGGCACCGCGATCCCGCAGTAATTTTAAGGGGCGATTCAAGATTGCGGCACTGCCGCCGAAACCCTGGTTGAGGCAGAGGGAAAAGCCTGCAATTCCGGGGCATGTCCGCGTCGACGCGATTGCGTGCCCCGGCCAAATTTTCTTGTGCGCGATAGTACTGAATTATGTCCAATGCTCGAGCGGCGCCGACCTATCGGTCCGGCGAACAATCCGTCACGGCGAACGTCGCCGAATCGCCGCCCGAGGCGCGAGGCGCCGCGCTCGAATTCCTGTGCCAACTGGCCACGGAAGTGTCCAAGGGAACGGTCAATTTACCCTGCTTTCCGAACGTGGTATTGCGAATACGCAAGGCGCTGGCCGATCCCGACACCACGCCGGAACAGACCGTGAAAATCGTCGGCGCCGAGCCCCGTCTCGCCGCACGACTGCTGCAAGTCGCCAATTCAGTCACATTCAACCCCTCCGGTAAACCGATCACTGATTTGCGCGGTGCCATCACCCGGCTCGGCCATCTACTCGTGCAGTGCGCCACCATGGCGTTCGCCGTGCAGCAGATGAAGAACGAGGCGTCGCTGCGCGTCATAGCCAGACCCTTGAGCGCCGTCTGGAACGAAAGCATTTCGGTGGCCTCGATCAGTCAGGTCGTGGCACGCCGCACCAAGGTCAACGCTGATGAGGCTTTTTTGACCGGACTGCTGCACAGCATCGGCCGCCTGTACATCATGGTACGCGCGATCGGCAACGCCAAGGCCCTGAGCCAAGACCCGTCATTCAAAGAGTTGGTGACCGGCTGGCATGCCGCGATCGGCAAGGCCGTTTTGGAGAATTGGGGCTTCCCCGAGAGGATGTCGGAGGCGGTAGGCGATCAAGGAGTGCGCGAGAACAGGGGGAAACACGAGGCCGATCTATCCGACGTGCTCATCGTCAGCGTGGTGCTCGCCGAAACCTTGCGCAGGCCCCAGCCGCGGATCGTGACGACCGACGGCATCGGCGCCTTTCAAAGCATCGGATTGAGCGCGAAGGATTGCGCCGCGATTCTCAAACACACCGAGTATCAGCTAGGTTCGCTGCACGACGCGCTGGGCTGCTGACAGCGCGCCGGAGTGCCAAGCTAGGGTTTCGCGCCGAGGACCTTCAGCGAATCCGGGCCGCGGCATCCCACTCCCTCACCACACACCTGGTTGACGGGGCATGTCACCGGGGTCCCCTTCACACATCCGCGTATGTCGGCGCCTGCCGCGTGAGGCTCGCAGCGTTCACGTCCATTGCACATTTTTTTATCATCGCAGTCCGCGTCGGTCTCGCAACTCAGCGCCGCCGCGTCGCGCTCCTCGGTGGCCAGTTCGCCCTGTCTGTCGATCACGCCGGACAGCGTGGCATCCAGCAGGCGCTCGGGCGACTTATTGGCCTGCGGCATTTCAACGTCGGCGGAGACGATCTCCAACGCAGGCGCCAGCGGATTGCCGGCGTGATAGTACAGGCCAAAACGCCGCACATTGCGCGGATCGAGGGGTTCGCTCAGCTTCAACGGAATGACATGCGTAGCCTCAGGCGGCCACCCCTCGCCGTGAAGCAACGGCAGGCGTCTGACCTTGCCGGTTTCGTAAATGCGCAATTCCAGAGAGCTCCCCGCGCTCAACTCCGAGCCACCGGTGACGATCCGAACCTCGAGGCGCGACACCGGTGCGGCATGAGCGCTGGTTGAATGCGCGGGCGCCACCGGGACATTCGTCGCCAACGTATCCGCCGCGGGCTCAACCATCGCTAGGACATTCGTCGCCGGCACATTCATCGCCGGCGCATCCGTCATCAGCACATCCGCCCGGGCATTGACGGCGCACAAACCCCAAGCCAACGCGATCGGCCAGACTGACATCGAGAGGTGTAGCTTCACGGCACGGCTTCCTGGTAAATGCGTTAAGTCGTAGATTCCAATCATAGCCCATCTCGCCGCCTCGCCACGCGCCGCAGTATCGATAGAATGCACGCGAGTTTGCACGGGAACAGCGGATCATGGCGGAATTGACAGCGGCTTTGAAACGAATCTTCGGTTTCGATCACTTTCGAACCGGGCAGGAAGCCGTCGTGCGCGACGCGTTGGCGGGTCGCGACGTACTCGCCCTTATGCCCACCGGCGGGGGTAAATCGCTATGCTTTCAGCTTCCGGCATTACTGCAGCCGGGAGTTACTCTCGTGGTCTCGCCTTTGATTGCGCTGATGCAGGATCAGGTGCGCCTGCTGCGGGACAACGATATTGCCGCGACCTTCATCAACTCGGGGCTGGAACCTGCCGAGGTGTCGCGACGCACCGCAGCGCTGCTGCGGGGCGAGTACAAGCTGTTCTATTTGGCGCCGGAGCGGTTGTTGCTCACGGAATTCTTGGAGGGCCCCTTGCGCCGCCTCAGCGAGGGCCCCGGAATCAACGCCTTTGTCATCGACGAAGCGCATTGCGTCTCGGAATGGGGTCACGACTTTCGGCCGGAATACCGGCAGCTGTCGCAGCTGCGCCGCCGCCATCCACAGATCCCGATGCTGGCCTTCACCGCCACGGCGACCTTGCGTGTGCGCAGCGATATCGCCGCACAACTCACGCTGCGCAGTCCCGCGATCCACATCGCAAGTTTCAACCGGCCGAACCTGTTCTACCGCGTACTGCCAAAAAGCAAAAAAACGTACACCGAATTATTGGCGCAGACACGCAGCGGAGGCGCAGGCATCGTCTACTGTCTGTCACGCCGACGGGTCGACGAACTCGCGTTACAGTTGCAGGCCGACGGCATCCGGGTACGTCCCTATCACGCCGGGCTTGATGCAATCACGCGTCGCGACAACCAGGAAGCGTTCATCCGTGATGATGTTCAAGCGATCGTCGCCACCGTCGCGTTCGGTATGGGAATCAATAAACCCGACGTTCGCTGGGTCGTGCACTACGATCTGCCCAAGACTCTGGAAGGCTACTATCAGGAATCCGGCCGCGCCGGCCGCGACGGCGACCCCGCCCGCTGCACGCTTTATTTTGGCGGGTCGGACATTCGCACCGCGGAGTTTCTGATTCAACAGAAAATCGATCCGGCCTCAGGGTTGCCCCTCGAAAACGAACAACGCGTTGCGCGTCAACAGCTGCGCCAGGTGCTGAATTATGCGCAGTCGGCCGAGTGCCGCCGAGCGATTCAGTTGCGCTACCTCGATGAGCCCTTCAACGGTCCCTGCGGTGCTTGCGACAACTGCTGCGAGCCGCGAGAAGTGCAAGATTGCAGCGTCGAAGCCCGGCAATTCATCTCGTGCATCGCGCGGCTCGCGCAACGCGGACAGCGCTTCGGCGCGGCCCATGTCATCGATATTCTACGCGGCGCGCGTTGCGAGCGCGTGTTGACACGCGGGCACGAGACATTGAGCGTGTATGGAATCGGCAAACAGCGATCGGCCGATGAATGGCGGATGGTCGCGCGCGCCCTGCTCCACCAAGGGTTCATCGACGAGACCCAGGATGGCTACCCGGTGCTATCGATGAATGCGCAGAGTCGCCTGGTGTTGCGCGAGGAACTCAGCGTACACATTGCCGCACCGGCAAAACCAAAGCGAACGCGCTCCGCTGGCGCCGGGGTCGGGGCCGGGGCCGCGGGAATCCATCACCAGAATGCGGCCGGTAGCCACAACGGCAACGCGGACGGCACCGTCCCTGAGGATGAGGGTCAAGCGCTATTCGATCGCCTGCGCGCGCTGCGCAAGCGCTTGGCGGACGAAAATGGCTT
>DATCDX010000018.1:0-3034 GCA_036510475.1 Steroidobacteraceae bacterium | reverse complement strand
CGCCTCGAAGGTACCCTGCGTGGAGCCGACGAGATAGCCGATCACGCCGACGAAGATGAACATCAGCGGAAACGAATGCGCCATTTCTTGCATCCGCCCGCGCATGGTCAGCAGGAAATTGGCGCTGCCGCCCCAAACCGGGACCAGCATCGCGACGCTGAAGACGATGGCCGTGGTCTGTAGAAACCACGGCAGCGGGCTGAATAGAAAATGATGCGATCCGATGATGGGATAGAATACAAGGTTGGTCCAGAAGGCGAAGACGCCGAGCGCATAGGAATAGATCGGCCGGTTGAGCAATTTGGGCAATGCGTAGTAGAAAATCCCCAGCGCCAGCGGCGTAAACCACATGCCCACCGCGTTGTGCATGTAGAAACCAGACACCGCTACCTGGCCGAGTCCGTGCTGGTACCAGGGCAGAATCGCGACCACCGCGATGATGCAGGTCCACAGCACGCCGCCCAGGATGTACCAGTTCGACAGATAGATGTCTTTGGTGGTGCGTCTTGCGACGGTGACGAGCAGGTTCCAGGCGGTGACGACGAGCGCGGCTAAAAAGATCAGCCGGATCGGCCACGGCCATTCGCGGTATTCGAGATCGCCGTCGTTGTAACCTAAATCCAGAGCAATTGTGCCGGCGACTGCGGCCAGGTTGAACAGCGCCAGCCCGATCCAGGCCAGTTTCGCGCTGTACAGCGGCGTCCGGGAACTACGCGCCACCACATAGTAGGCAATTCCCACCAGCGCCAAGCTGGCCCAACCATAAAATGTGTCGTTGGTGTGAATCGGACGCAGCCGCCCGAAGGTCAACCACTGCCCGGGCCAAAAATCCGGCGCGCCGAACTTATAAGCCATGAGTACGCCCACCGCGGTGGCGAACAGCAACCAGAAGGTCGCCGACACGGTGTACGCGCCAAAAACTGACGCCAGCACCCGATCGTCACAGTCCGTGGTGGCGGAACCTTGCGCCGTGAAACTCGCCCGCATGATCGTATGCTCCCAACCGCACCTGGACCGTTGCCGAGGCCCCGCGCCAAAACGCCGGGGCGTGCATCGGATTCAACAAAGAGGTATCCTACATGCATCTTATCGTTTTAGCGACTCGCTGCACCCATGCGCCTTACGCTTCACACCGATCATGCCCTGCGATTACTGATGCTCCTCGCCGTGGAGCCGCGGGAACGGCATACGATAGAAGCAATTGCGTTGCGCTACGGCATTTCCCGCAATCACCTGATGAAGATCGCGCAGACTCTGGTGCAGGCGGGTTTCATCGAGAGCCGGCGCGGCCGCGGCGGCGGCCTGCGGCTGGCGCGCGCGGCCGAGTCGATCAACTTAGGCGCGGTGGTGCGCATGACGGAGGATGGGTTTGCGCTGGTGGAGTGCTTCGATCAGGAGCAAAACACCTGTGTCATTGCATCGGCGTGCGGTCTACGCGGACCGCTGGAGGAGGCCCTGCAGGCATTTCTGGCCGTGCTCGATGGCTATTCTCTGCACGATTTGGTGAAGAGTCCGAAGACCGCGATCAGCATGCGCCGCCTGCTGCTTACGACAGCCCGACTAGAGCGGGTGGCGCGATGAGCATGTACACGGGTTCCGGCAGAGAAAGGAGAGCACAGATTATCAAGCACATTGAGGACGAAACCGGTATCGACGAAGCGTTGATCGAGCAACTCGTCCGGGGGTTCTATCTACGGGTGCGCGCGGATGAACTCATAGGCCCTATCTTCGACGCGCACGTCGCCGATTGGGAACCGCATTTGCAGCGCATGTGCGATTTCTGGTCGTCGGTTGCGCTCATGAGCGGCCGCTACCGCGGTCAACCCATGCGCGTGCATCTGCCGCTGCCGGTCGATGGCCGCTACTTCGATCGCTGGTTGGCGCTGTTCGAGGCGACGGCCCGAGACTTGTGCCAACCGAAAGCCGCGGATTTTTTCATCGACCGCGCGCATCGGATCGCTCAGAGCCTCGAATTCGGCGTCGCCTCGGGCCGCGGCATCTTGCTCGGCAAGGGCGAGCGCCTGATGCCGGACGCCGGCACCGCGGAGAAGATCGGATAGCCATCGGGGCGCAATGCCGCACCCACCACACAACCAAAGGACAGTCACATGAAGAAATTCAACGCAACCACCCGGATCGACCGCAAGTTTCCGGCGCTGCTCGCTGCGGCGACGCTGGCCGCCGCATGCGCCACCACATGTACCGCAGCGAACGCGCAGGCAGCTGAGCCCACCCATCATTCTCGGTCTCTGTATGTCGCGCACCTGCACCCGATGAACAGCAAAGTCACCGGCTTGCAGACGACGGGCGAAGCCAGGTTCTCCATCGACGGCGACCAGCTGACGATCAGCGTCAAGGCCCACGGACTGCCGCCGAACCTCGTGCACTGGCAGCACTTCCACGGCTTCACCGACAACCGCTCTGCGGCCTGCCCAAGCGCCGCGGCCGATGTGAATGGCGACGGCATCATCGATCTGATGGAAACCGTACCTGCGGCGGGCACCACCATGGTGCCGTTCACGGACGACCCAGTCGCCATGGATGTCGCCCATGGAATCTACCCCAAGGCATCCGCTGCAGGCACTTATACGTATAAGCAGACCATGTCGCTGAAGGGTCTGACCGCGGCGTTTGCCAAGGCGTTCAACGATCAGAACCTCGATCTCGACAAGCGCGTGCTGTTTATCCACGGCGTCGTCCCGACCAGTAAGCTGCCCGCCACCGTCGCCTCACTCGGCCCGATTCCGGCTGATGTCACACTGCCCATCGCCTGCGGCACGATTGAGCGGGTCAAACGCTGAACGCGGATCTTAAGATCCGCGGCTGGTTGAACATTGGTCAAGCCACAGTACCGCACGCTTAAATCGCTGTTGGTGGCGGTGCGCGCCTGCCGTGTCTGCGAAGCGCATCTGCCGTTGGGACCGCGGCCGGTGCTGCAGGCAGCCGCGACGGCCCGAATTCTGGTGGTGGGGCAAGCCCCCGGCACGCGGGTGCACCAAACGGGTGTTCCCTGGGATGACCCAAGCGGGCGCCG
>DATCDX010000017.1:0-3000 GCA_036510475.1 Steroidobacteraceae bacterium | reverse complement strand
GGCAACGCTCGAATATTCGTGCTCAATGCGTTTGACCCGCCGCCCCGTCCGCACGCTGATCGAGGCCACCAATTCCAGTTCGCGGCGCATCGCCGCCAGACTTGTTTCGACCGCGAGGCAGCGGGCTCTGCAGCCGCGGATCGCTCGAATCGCGAATAGCGCCGTCACCAGCCCCAAACATCCGAGCGCCGCACCGCTGATGCTGAGAATCGTATCGATATTCATACTGGAAAAGTTCGTGGTCATGTCAGGCGTACTCATCGATGAGGGACTTAGGGGGCCGGGGCGTTGCCGGATCGGGACTCGTGCCGGACTGCGCTGCGGGTTTATCGGGCGGCTGCTTGCCGGGTGGTTGCTTGTCACCGCGCGGCGGCCCCTCGGAACCTTCTCTGGAGGGTCGCCGATCCGCTATGGGGAGCGCGGGATAAAGTCCTGAGTTGCTCAGGCGGTCAACTTCACTCATGGCGTGACCTCACTCATTCGTGCTTGGGTTGCTCGATCGTTGCTGGTTTCGCGGGTTTCACCAATACGGTCTTTTCCAGCACCGCGGTGGGCATTCGGTATAGCAGCCGATTCGCGCCGCTGCTGGCATCGGCCAATTCGACGCCGGGCGCGGCGGTGACGGGAGTTTGAGTCGTGGTTCTCGCGGTCACCGTGGCGCCGGGTGCCACGGCCTCCAGCACCAAAATGGCGACGCGGCGATTCGCGTTGCGTCCCTCACTGGTGCTATTCGATTCCCGCGGATGATATTGGCCGAAACCCACGATCTCGAGGCGCAGCGGATCGATGCCTTGGCGCGTGAATTGATGCACCACACTGGCTGCGCGCGCCGCCGATAATTCCCAGTTGGAGGGAAACTCGGCGGTACGGATCGGCCGGTCGTCGGTATGTCCCTCGACACGAATAGGATTGGGGAAGGGCTTCAAAACCTCCGCCAGTTTGTCGAGCACGGGCTCGGCGCTGAGTGCGAATTCTCCGGCGCCGCTGGGAAATAGTATGTCGGCGTTGATTTCTATTTCCAGCCACAAGTTCTCGCGGCGCACCGTCACCAGCTTCGCGTCGATGAGCGCCTGCATCGCGTCCTGTACCTGGCGCTGCATGCGAATCAGCGCGCCGGGAAGATCGGCGGAGGGCGTGCCTTCGCTCTTGGTCGGATCCCGCGGCGTGAGTTGGCCGTCCGGCGTGGATTTTTGATCCCTGATTTTCATGAGCACCGTGGGTGTGATGCCCGTCAGCGGCTTCTCGCCGCCTTTGCCCGGTTCCGGTTCGCCGATGTTGACCGGCTGCATGCTTTTCGGCGACCCGTTGAACGCCGCAATCATCGAATCGGAGAGCACGCGGAATTTCCCTTCGTTGACCGAGGACATGGCGTACATCACCGTGAACAGGGCGAATAGCAGAGTCACGAGGTCGCCGTAGGGAATCGCCCAGGCTTCCGCGTTCACATGCTCCTCGTGCTTCTTCTTGCGGGCCATGGCGTCCTATCAGTGGTGGAAGTACCCTTGCAGCTTCGACTCGATATTGCGCGGATTCTCGCCCTGCGCGATCGCGATCAGGCCTTCGATCACCATGGTCCGCACCTGCGATTGGCCGTGAATCACCGATTTCAGCTTGTTGCTCATGGGCAGGAACAACAAATTCGCGAAGGCGATGCCGTAGATGGTCGCGACGAACGCCGCGGCGATGCCGTGCCCCAGCTTCGACGGGTCGTTGAGGTTCTGCATGACCGCCATCAGTCCCAAGACCGCGCCGATGATGCCGAGCGTCGGCGAGTAGACGCCCATGGCTTCGAACACCTTGGCGGCCTGCGTATCGAAATGCTCCATGGTATCCAATTCGATTTCCATGCTGGAGCGGATCGCATCCGGCTCGCCGCCGTCCACCAAGGACTGCAAGCCCTTCTTCAGGAAATCGTCCTTCTCCGCTTCCACCGCGGACTCAAGGCCCAGGAGCCCTTGCTTGCGCGCAATGTTGCTCCACTCGACGATTTTATCGATCATCGCCGCCGGGTTGTTCACGGGCGGCTTGAATACCCAGGATACAATTGTCCAGGCACGCAGGTAGGTCACCAACGGCGTCTGCACCAGGCTCGCGGCGAATGTTCCCAGCACGACGATGACGAAGGCGGCGCTGCCGACCAGCGCGCCGGCGCTGCTGCCTTTCAGGATGGCGCCGCCGATGATCGCGATCAGCGCCAGCACGATGCCGATGATGCTCAAGATATCCATGGGCTAATTCGGCTCCAGCCACTCCGCGAGACGTGCGCGCAAGCGCACCAGCGCCTGACCGTGAATCTGGCAGACGCGTGATTCTGAAACCTCCAGTACCTCGCCGATCTCGCGCAAATTCATGTCCTCGTCGTAGTACAGCGACAGCACCAGCTTTTCGCGCTCGGGCAGCACATTGATGGCGCCGCTGAGCGCATCGCGAAAGCCTTCGTCCTCGATGTGGTCGAAGGGGCCCGGCCGCTCGTCGCGGGCATGATCCGCGGGGCTCGATTCATCCTCGCTCGATCCCAATTGATCGAAACTGAACAGGCGGCAGCTGGCCGCGTCCTGCACCAGCTTGTGATAATCCTCGATGGACACGCCGAGACCTTGAGCGACGTCGGTGGGACTCGCGTCCTGCCCCTTGGCGTTTTCGATCTTGCGCACCACGTCGGCCATCTCGCGCATATTTCGATGCACCGACCTCGGCGTCCAGTCGGACTTGCGCACTTCATCGAGCATGGCGCCGCGAATGCGGATACCCGCGTAGGTTTCGAAGTTGGCGCCCTTGGTGGCTGAGTAATGCTTCGCGGCATCCAGCAGGCCGATCATCCCGGATTGAATCAGATCGTCGACTTCCACGTTCGGCGGCATCCGGCTGACCAGGTGATAGGCGATGCGTTTGACCAAATCGGCATGTTTCAGGACCAATTCTTGCTGCGGCACCTGATCGACCGGGACGTCATCGTCCGCAATCGGTTTCGGGCCGCGCTTTTGTGCATTCAAGTACTGT
>DATCDX010000016.1:0-2837 GCA_036510475.1 Steroidobacteraceae bacterium | reverse complement strand
TGCCCCGCGCGCGAATACGCGCCATAGGCTCCGAGCAGGAATTGCGGCTTAAAAAGCCAGGTATGGCCAGGCGGCCGCAACACTCGCGCCGTGACCGACGGCATCGCCGCTACGGGCGTCGACGCGCGAGCCGGCTTTGCTATTGGCTGAGCGGTCTTCCGCGCGCGCGACGGCATTCAGTTCCTTGATGAGCACGCGGATTCCCAACTGGGAACGCCCCAGCGCGTCGCTCAAATCCTGCGACCATGTCAATGCCCGCGCATCATCGAGTTCGCGCGCCACGCGTTGCAGTTGCGCAGAAACCGCTCGCAGCCTGTGGCTTTGATCACGGCAGACGAGCCCGAGCAGCCTGGCTACACCGCGGGCATGGAGAGTCCGTAATTCACTGGGACCTTGCTGGTAGCCCTGGTGCGGATGGGCCCGCAGCGTGCCGGTGACGACCCGCGCAATGCGCCAGCAAGCGAGCGCGCCGCGCGACAAGCCAAACGCCTGCGCTACCGCACGCGCCTGCAAAGCGGTATTGCGCAGCTGTCGCAGCCGCAGTACTTCTGTGTCGATCATGTGCCCACCTGTATTACTTTCCCGCAGTACCCATAACGCGCGTCTATGCAGAACGTCTATATCGGGGCCGTACGGCTATTCTCAAGCTGGAATCAGGCGCGTGCTGTAGGACGGGAACTCATCCCATTGCGGGTGTATCCCGGCATTCGAGCGGTGATGTCAAATGCCAGGCCTATTGTCAAACCGAATCGACCGCCCAAGGGCTTATCAACCACCCAAGGGCCGCAATAGGCCGCGCGAGATAATATGTCGCTGCACTTCGCTGGTGCCATCCCAAATGCGTTCGATGCGCGCATCGCGCCAGATCCGCTCCAGCGGCAAATCAGTCATCAAGCCCATGCCACCGTGTATCTGCAGGGCTTCATCGGCGACCATGGCCAGCATCTCGGTAGCTTTGACTTTGGCGATGGCCATGTCCATGTCGGTGTCGATTTTCTGATCACGTTTCCAGGCCGCTTCCAATACCAAGAGCTCGGCGGCGCGCAATTCCACCGCCATGTCCGCCAGCTTGAAGCTCACCCCTTGGAATTTGCCGATCTGCTGGCCGAACTGCACCCGGTCCACCGCCCATTGCGTGGATAGTTCCAGAGCTCGCTCGGCGCGCCCCAGGCACGTGGCGGCGACCTGCAGGCGCGTGGCGCCAAGCCACGTGTTCGCCACATCGAAGCCGCGGTGCAATTCACCCAGGATGGCTGATTTTGGGACGCGGCAGTTATTGAACTCTAGGATGCTGTTGGTATAGCCACGATGCGACACGTTCTTGTAGCCGGGCCGCACCTCAAAACCGGGATGTCCCATATCGATCAAAAACGCCGTCATCTTCTTGCGTGTGCCATGCGTTGTCGTCTCTTCGCCCGTGGCGGCGAACAGGATGACGTAATCAGAATGATCCGCATGGCTGATGAAATGCTTGGTGCCGTTGATGACGAAATCATCGCCCACGGCGACGGCCGTGGTCTTCATGCCGCGCAGATCCGAGCCGGCACCGGGCTCGGTCATGGCCAGGCATTCCGTACGGTCGCCGCGCACGGTCGGCAGCAGGTATCGCTCCCTCTGCTCGCCTGCACAGGCCAGCAGGATATTAGACGGCCTGCCGACACAGGAGTAATGCAGGGCGTAATTGGTGCGGCCGAGTTCCTTCTCGTATAAAACCCACGTGACGGTATCCAATCCGGCTCCGCCCACATCGACCGGCATGTTCGCGGCGTACAGGCCCGCCTCGATCGCCTTCCGTTTCAGTTCCTGGTGCAATTCCACACGCAGCACACCGGTCTCTTCGACTTCCTTCTCGTGCGGGTAAAGTTCGTTCTCAACGAACTCACGCGTGCTCTTGATGACCATCTGTTGTTCATCGTTCAGGGAAAAATCCATTACGTCCCCCCGGCCGTTGCACGGCTCGTGTGTTGGCGCTGCCTGGCGTCATCGCGCCGGCCACTGCGTTTTGCTTTGGCCCATCGGTGCAGTAAGTCCAACTGCAGGCGCAGCTGCTCGATCTGCATCGCGGCCGGCCAATCGCTTGGGCTGGTAACGGCGCTCGCGGTCAATCCATTGATGAATGTCACCACCGAACGCAGCACTTGATCGCGCACCGGCTGGGGCCATCCAGCCCATTCCGGCCAGTATTCGGCGATACAGCGCGCGAACAGCCGCATGTATTCGCGGTGCACCCAGACGTTGAGCCGCTTGAGCTTCCGGTCCGCCGACACCTGGCCCCAGAAGGCCATCCAGAAGGCGCTTTCGGTGAATCGTTGCGCATCGAGCGCCAGCGCTTCCGACAACACCTCGACGAGATTGGCCTCGCCGGATTCGCGCTCACGCGTCACCCTCTGCTCGATCCGCAGCAGCATCAATCGCAGCGCGGCCAGTATGATTTCCTGCTTGGATTCGTAGTAGTGAGCGACCATGCCCGTGGTGTAGCCCGCCGCACGCGCGATCCGCGCCATTGTCGCCCGCTCGAACCCGTAAGTAGCGACTACCTGGCAGGCCACATGCGCGATTTCGTCGCGCCTTAGGGCATGATCGACTATCTTCGGCATGGCTTAGGGCTTGTGCTTCGCCTGCCCGACGGGGCGACCTGCCTCGGGCGGCGCGGCCAAGCCGGCCTGATCGCGGCGGATTGCCTCCAATTGAGTACGGACCGCGTTGTCCGCGGGCGCCGCCTTGGCGGCACCCGTGTCGACGTGCAGGTACATTTGCTCGGCGGTGGCGATCTGTTCGCCGTCGCGGCCTCGATGCATCCGGTGAAAGACATGCAAGCGCTTGTCGTCCACGCCGAG
>DATCDX010000015.1:0-5819 GCA_036510475.1 Steroidobacteraceae bacterium | reverse complement strand
AGGTACATGACCTTCCTGCACACCTATGCGGATGAGCAGCAGCAGACGGGCCGCTTCGATTGGCAGCGACGCTGCTCGCCGGGTTGTATCCGGCCTGGCGCGCGATGCGGGCCCAACCTGCCCTGCAGCTCAAAACGCTATAGGGGCGGGAGACTCATTATGCAACTCAGGCCGATTCTCTCCTCCCTGCGTCGCAACAAGGTCGGCGCAACGCTGATCGCACTGCAAATCGCCCTGACGCTCGCGGTGCCGTGCAATGCGTTGTTTATCATCGAGCAGCAGACGGCGCGAAGCCGCGCGCCGAGCGGCGTCGCGGATGAAT
The DNA here is from genome assembly GCA_036510475.1 of Steroidobacteraceae bacterium. GTDB lineage: Bacteria > Pseudomonadota > Gammaproteobacteria > Steroidobacterales > Steroidobacteraceae > Bog-1198. The sequence goes on along the minus strand of DATCDX010000015.1, from coordinate 5,497 downwards.
CCAGCGTATTCATGATAGTCAATCAGTGGGTCGGAGGGACCGATGATCTGGCGGCGCGCGAGCAAGCCGACCTGGCCAGTCTGCGGGCCTTGCCGGAAGTTGCGGATGCAACCCTCTCGCCCAGTCAGCCGCTCGGTGGGCGGGGCATGGGAGAGAACATCACGATTCACCCCGACCGGCCGCGATCTGGGGCACTGACGGCGGTGTTTCTGGTCGATGATCACGCATTGAATACGCTGGGGTTGAAGTTGATTGCGGGACGCAATTTCCGCCCCGACGACGTTCAGATCGCTCATGGCCTGAACGACAATTACGCAAGCTGGGGCAGCGTGATCGTCACGCGAGATCTGGCGCGAATGCTCGAGCCCAATGGCAACGTGCTCGGCCGGGTGGCCACGCTCCGGCCGGGCAATACGACGGCGACGATCGTCGGCATCGTTGACCGATTCGGGCAGAGTCAATTTTCCGGGGCCGGCGCTGGTGGGAATCTCTCGGTGCTTGCGCCACTGCTGTGGGCCGATTCGAATTTCTACTATCTGGTGCGCGCCAAGCCCGGGCAGCTCGCGGCTGCCATGCGGGCTGCGCGCATCGGGCTGTACAAAAACAGCCGCCGGCGCACTATCGTGGGCATGCAGTCGTTTGCCGACGCGCGGCGCGTCTTTTATCGCGGAGCGCGCGGTGAAGCGCTGCTCATGGCGGTCATCAGCGCGATCCTGCTCGGCGTCACGGCCTTTGGTATCGTGGGCCTGACCAGCTACTGGGTGTCGCAGCGCAGGCGGCAGATCGGTATCCGACGGGCGCTCGGTGCCACGGCGGGCAGCATCCTGCGGTATTTTCAGACGGAGAACCTGCTGATCGTGGGTTCCGGATCGGTTCTCGGCATCCTGCTGGGGGGGAGTGATGCGTTCGCGCCTCGGTCTGCTCGCCTTGGTGCTGATGGTGCTACCGATCGGTTCCGGCGGCGCATCCAACCTATGGTCAGCCATCGCCGGCGAGTGGCGCGCCAGCGCCGATATCGTGGCGCTCGTGACCGGCGTGCTCAGCGGCGTAGCCAGCCTGGTGGGCGCGGTGCTGGCGGGGTTTCTGTGCGACCGGATGGATCGCTGGATCGCCTATTGTGTCTTCGGTGCGGCACTGGCGGGGGTGGCAGTGGCGATGGCGCTGCTGCCCCGCACTCCAGAGATATTCTGCGCGTGCACTCTTGCCTATGCGCTGGTGCTGGGCGCCTGTTACGCCGGCTATTCGGCGGTGGTGCTGGAAGCCATCGGCAAGGGCGCGGCTGCAACCAAGTTCAACCTGCTGGCGGCAGCTTCCAATGTGCCCATTGCCGCCATGACCGATATTGACGGCGTGTTCCATGACCGCTACGGCACCAACGCCATGCTGTTCAGCGAGGCGGCGGTGGCGCTTTTGGCCATCACTGGATTCGTGCTACTGGCGCGGATGACGCAGGCCAGGCGGTTGGCTGGCGCGACATGAGCAGACACCAGGTGTTGGCCATACGCATTTCTCAGGGCGCTGCCAAAATGGGCAAGAGCGCACACCCGTTGAAACTACCGAATTCCGTCAAGGAGAGCGCAGCTGAACTCGCCAAGATCGACGGGGTATCGTTACAGAGACCGACTAACCGAGCGGATTAATGACACGGATTCCGGCGATGACCTGTCCATCGTTTAGATCTTCCGTGTACAGCTTGGTTGCGCCAGATCGTTCGGCGGCCGCGACTATCATTCCATCCCAAAATGAGATTTGCGCGATCTCCGCAATCTCGGTAGCGCGTAACACCGTGTCGACTCCAGTGGGCGCGGCGACCCACGAAGAATAGTTTCGGATGACCTCGCGCGCTGCGGCAACGCCAATCGCCGACTTAAGCTTGCCGGTCGCAACTGCAAAGAATTCCTGCAAAACCTGCACGGAGACACGGCCGCTCCGAGCCTCCCACAACGTGCCCATTACCTGGGACGCCCGTTGCCAGCGGACGCCCGCATCTTTGTCGTGGGCGTAAATAAGTATGTTGGTGTCAACGAAGACGATGTCGTTCGTGGATGGCATCGCGATTAACCATTCTTACCCCACCAAGTGATAGTCCAGTGGTCATCAACGAGCGTGCGCGCCGCTGGGCCGCGTCATACTCTTGGTCACTCGCGACGAGTTCCTGCAGTTCAGCTGCCAGGAGCGCACTGACGCTACAGCCACGTTTTGCAGCCACTCCACGAGCCCGCTTGAGGAGATCCCTATCAATGGCTACGGTAATGTTGTGTTTGAGGATCACAGCCAAAGCACGACTCCTTAAATCATCTTCACGTATATTACGTGAAGACGGCAAATCAGTCAAACCCACACCGGATTCGCGCTAATGGCGCGGACGACTCGAGTGACGCGGCCGGCTGGCGCGAGTAGCCTGGTCGTCACCCCAGACACCCGGGCGGCACGCCGAGGTGTCCCATCTCTCAACCGCGAACGTTGATGGCATATCCTCCATCGACCGTGAGCTTCGCGCCGTTGATATAGGCCGCGCGATCGGACGCGATGAACACAACAGCGTCGGCGACCTCGCGCATGGCCCCCCAACGGCCTGCGACAATGCCCCAGTCACGGCAGGTCTGATCGAGAAACTGCTGCGTTGACAGCCCGCGTTGCCTACCGGCACTCTCCGCCCAGCTCTCGCGCCATTCCGTGGCGTCCGACGTCAGGCAGGCGCCATGGGTAAGGCGGATATCATCCGCTGGGTACGTGGCTTGGGTGCCTGATGCGCTCAGGACACCGCACCGCGCAGATAGATCGAGGGCACGGCGCCGAAACCGGCCTTGACATGTCGCGCGGTGTCGTCCGCAAGCACTTCGGCCGCGCCGGCCTCGATGCCTTCGAGCACCGCCCGCGCGATGTCCGCCGGCCGCGCCTTCGGGCTGTCGACATCCCTGACCATGTCGGTGTCGATGTAGCCGGCATGCACGGCGACGACCTGGGTGCCCTGCCCGCGCAGTTCGTTGCGCAGGCCGTTGGTCAGCGACCAGGCGGCGGCTTTCGACACCGAGTACGCCGAAGTGTTGCCCAAGCTGACCCAGCTCAGCGCCGAGAGCATGTTAACCAGCGCGCCGCCGCCGTGGGCGCGCAGCACCGGCGCGAACGCGCGGCTCATCGCAAGCACGCCGTGGAGATTGGTGTCGAGCACATTGCGCAGCGCAGCCACGCCGTTTTTGCCGAGCAGCGGCTCGTCGCCGATGATGCCCGCGTTGTTGATCAGCAGATCGACGTCGCCGCATTGCGCCGCGGCTGTAGCGATATCACCGGCGTTGTTCACATCGAGCCTGACCGGCACCAGACCTTCGAGCGCAGGCACTGTGGAAGGATCGCGTGCGCCGGCGTAGACCTTGCGTGCGCCAGCGGCGAGAAGCGCCCTGGCGTAGGCGAGCCCGAGGCCGCGGTTGGCGCCGGTGACGAAAGCAGTGCTGTTCTGGATTTTCATGGGCTGACATCCAAGGAGTAGGGAGGAAGATTCTGGTATGTACCTCGCGTTCATCGCGCCGCGAGTGACGAAGGCGATGCACGCAGTTGCACGGTGACCGTGCTGGAAAGCCCGGGCCGCAGCCGCGCCAGCAGCATCGGGGCAGCATCGAAGCGGATGCGCACCGGTACGCGCTGCACGATCTTGGTGAAGTTGCCGGTGCCCGGCTCGAACGGCAGCAGCGAGAACTGCGAGCCGGAACCCGGCGCGAAGCTTTCGACATGACCTTTCAGCACATGCCCCGGCAAGGCATCCACTTCGATGCTGGCCGGCTGGCCGACGATCATCCGCGCGGTCTGTGTTTCCTTGAAGTTGGCGACCACGTACAGCGCATCCATCGGCACCACGGTCAGCAGGCGGGTTCCCGGCTGCACGTAGTCGCCCGGTTCGACCTGGCGGTCGCCGACCACGCCGTCGATCGGCGCGCGCACCAGCGTGTTGGTCTGGTCCTGTCGCGCCAGATCCAGCGCCGCCCTGGCGGAGGCCACGGCAGCCTGCGCCTGGGCAAGATTGGCCTGCAGGGTCAGTCGGCTGACACGGGTCACCGCCGCCTCGTCGCGGCTGACCGCAAACTCCGCGCGACTGTGCTCGGTATTCGCCTGCGCGGTGATCGCGGCTGTACGGAACTGTTCGACATCGTGCCGTGCCACCGCGCCGCTGGCGCTCAGTGCGTCATAGCGCTTCCGGTCCGCTTCGGCCTGCGCCTGCTGCGCAACGGAGGATCGTATCGATGTCTGCGCCGCGCGCATGTTGGATGCGGCGAGCCGCTCCTGTGCGTCCAGCGACACCAGCGCTGCCTGCGCTGCCGCCACGCCGGATTGTGCCTCCTGGAGCGCCGCGGCGGCGGACGCCACCCGTGCGTCGAATTCCTCCGCGTCGATGCGCACCAGCGGATCGCCGCGGCGCACGCGCTGGTCATGCTGCACCAGCACCGCATCGACCAGGCCGCGCACCTTGGGCGCAACCATCGAGCTGTCGGCCTGCAGATAGGCATTGTCGGTGGAGACGCTGCGCGCGGGCGCCGCGATATAGAGAACGCCAGCGACCGCGACAAGTGCCGCGATCGCGGCGACCACCAGCGGACGGTGCGACCATTTCACGCGCGAAAACACCGGTGCGGCCTCCGCGGAGACGGCACGGCGACCGATCGCGGTCTCTCGCCCTTCCGCACCCACCCTGCTGGTCTGCTCGGTGACCAGGCTCATGCCTGCAAACCCAGGCGGCGTTTCAGCTGCTCGCGCGAGGCGGCGAGAATCGCATCCGAGCGCTTCGCATCCGGCTCGATGCGCGCCAGCGACAACGCCCCGATCAGCTCGGCGATCACCGAACGCGCCTCGACGTCGGCCCCCGCATGACCCAGTACGGCGAGTTTCTCGCCCAGCCGCGCGGTGCTGCGCCGCACGCCGTCGGCGAACTGTTCGCGTGCCGGCTCGGGCAGGCGCGGCAGGTCCGAGGCCAGCGCCGCCATCGGGCAGCCGAAACCGCGCGCGTCGCGATGCTTCTTTGACAGGTAGAAATCGATATAGGCCAGCAGGCCCCCGGCCGGGGTGCGCTCGGCGGTTTCGCGCTCCCAGCGGGCGCGCGCCTCCTCGAACATCTGCCCGATTGCCGCGGTGACGAGATCGTCCTTGGACTTGAAGTGGGCGTAGAAGCCGCCGTGGGTGAGCCCCGCTTCGGCCATCACGCCCGCCACCACGATGCGCTCCGGACCATCGGCGCGAATCGCCTTGGCGGCCGCCTGCAGCACGGCGGCGCGGGTCTTCTGCTTGTGTTCAGTGTCGTAGCGCATGACGGTCTCGCTTTTTAATATGATGTTCATCATACTACGAATCGCCTTTAATGCAAGAGCCTGCCGTGAACGCTGCAACCACCACCCTGCAAGCCCCCGCCATCGCCCCCGCCGACCTGCCCCTGCCGCGCAAATTCCTGATCTTCGGGATCATGGCGTTCGGCATGTTCATGGCGCTGATCGACATCCAGATCGTCGCCGCC
>DATCDX010000014.1:0-3996 GCA_036510475.1 Steroidobacteraceae bacterium | reverse complement strand
ACGCCCCATGAATAATCTATTGCCGGACGCCGCCGTGTTTCTGGGCTGGCTGCTGTTGTTCCTGGGCGTCTTGCTGGTGCTCGCCTACCGCCGCGCAAGCCTCGCGGTGAGCACCTGTGTGCTGGGCGCGTTGCTCGTGGTCTATTGGGCGTTTGGCGGCGCGCCTCCGTGGTGGAAGATGATCCTGTGCGTGCCGTTCGCCGCGCTGCTGCTGCTGAATGTTCGCCCGCTTCGGCTGCGCCTGGTGAGCCGGCCATTCCTAAAGAATTATCTGAAGCTGCTGCCGTCCATGTCGGCCACCGAGCGCGAGGCGCTGGATGCCGGGACGGTGTGGTGGGATGGTGAATTATTCACAGGCGGCCCTAACTGGCAAAAGCTGATGTCGGCGAAAGCGCCGGTGCTCAATGCCACGGAGCAGGCGTTTCTCGACGGTCCTTGCGATGAGTTGTGCGCCATGCTCGACGACTGGGACATCACGCATGTGCGCGCTGACTTGTCGCCCCCGGTGTGGGCCTTCATCAAGTCCAGGGGTTTCTTCGCCATGATCATTCCGCGCCGCTACGGCGGCCTGGAATTTTCGGCCTATGCGCATTCCTGCGTGTTGATCAAGATCGCGTCGCGCTCGGCGACGGCGTCCTCGACCATCGCCGTGCCGAATTCGCTGGGGCCTGCGGAACTACTGCTGCACTATGGTACCGAAGCGCAGAAGGACCACTATCTGCCGCGTCTCGCGCGCGGCGAGGAAGTGCCTTGTTTCGCGCTCACCGGCCCGCGCGCGGGTTCCGACGCGGCATCGATTCCCGACACCGGCATCATCTGCAAAGGCCGCTGGCAAGGCGCGGAAATCGTCGGCATCCGGCTCAATTTTTCAAAGCGCTACATCACATTGGCGCCCATCGCCACGGTGATCGGCCTCGCCTTTCGGCTGTTCGATCCCGAGCGGCTGATGAGCGATCGGCAGGACCTCGGCATCACCTGCGCGCTGATTCCACGGGAGACGGCTGGGGTCACGATCGGCCGCCGCCACTTTCCGCTGAACAACCCGTTCCAAAACGGACCCATACAGGGACAGGATGTGTTCGTGCCCATGGACGCCATCATCGGCGGCTTCGCCATGGCGGGCCAGGGATGGCGCATGCTGGTGGAACAATTGTCGGTGGGCCGCTGCGTTTCGCTGCCGTCGAATGCCGCCGGCGCCGCGAAAGCCGCGGTGTATGCCTCGGCGGCGTATGCGCGCATACGCCGCCAGTTCAACATGCCGATCGGCCGCTTCGAGGGCATCGAGCAGGTGCTGGCGCGGATGGCGGCACGCACCTACATCATCGATGCGGCGCGCTCGGTCACCGCGGGTGCAATCGACGGCGGCGAAAAGCCGTCGGTGCCCTCCGCCATGCTCAAGTACCACGCCACCGAGCTTGGCCGCATGATCGCCAACGATGCGATGGATGTGCACGGCGGCAAGGGCATTTGCCTGGGGCCGAAGAATTATCTGGGGCGCGCCTACCAGATCGTGCCGGTGGCGATCACGGTGGAAGGCGCTAATATCCTGACCCGCAGCCTGATTATTTTCGGTCAGGGAGCGGTGCGTTGCCACCCGTTCGTGTTGAAGGAAATGAATGCCGCGCGCAACCCGGATCGCGAGGCGGGGGTGCGCGAATTCGACCGCGCACTCTTAGGTCATGTCGGATTCGCCATTTCCAATGCCGCGCGCTCCCTCGTGATGGCATTCACTTTCGCGCGCTTCACCCGCGTGCCGCGCACCGGGCCGACCGCGCGATATTTCCAGCACATCAATCGCTACAGCGCGTCATTTGCGCTCGCGACCGATGTCGCCATGCTCGCGCTCGGCGGCTATCTCAAGAAGAAGGAGACGCTATCGGCGCGTTTGGGCGACGTGCTGTCCTCGATGTACTTAGGCTCGATGGTGTTAAAACATCACGAGAATCAGGGCCGCTTGCCTGAGGACCTGCCGCTGGTCGAATGGGCCTGCCGCAGCCTGCTCTACCAAGCACAGGAACAATTGCATCAGTTCCTGCGCAATTTCCCCAACCGGCCGCTGGCGGCCTTCATGCGGCTGGTGATCTTCCCGCGCGGGCTGACTTATTTTCCGCCGAGCGACCGTTTGGGGCGCGCCATCGTCGACCTGGTTATGAATCCGACCGCGGCCAGGGAGCGCTTGAGCGAGTCCATCTACAAAACGCAGGAGTCGGGCAATCCGCTCGGCATGCTGCAAGAGGCGCTGATCCTATCCACCCTGGCGGAGCCGCTCGAAAAGCGCATGCGGGTGGAGGGCGTGAAGACCGGACGGGTAACCGCACTCGATCTGCCGGGGCAGATCGAGCAGTCGCTTGAGCTTGGCATCTTAAGCTCGGCCGAGGCGGCGGTATTGCGCGACTACGACGCCAAGGTCATGAATCTCATCAATGTCGATGATTTCGCGCCGCATGAATTGGGCGTGCACCCGCGCAGCGAGGACTGATCGATGCGCGCGATACTGCATGTTGACATGGACGCCTTTTATGCGTCCGTCGAAGAGCGGGATCGTCCGGAGCTCAAGGGTAGGCCGCTGATCGTCGGCGGCACCGCCCGGCGCGGTGTGGTCGCTGCGGCGAGCTACGCCGTGCGCCGCTTCGGGGTGCGCTCCGCCATGCCCATGAGTGAGGCGCTGCGCCGCTGCCCCGATGCCATCGTGGTGCAGCCGCGCATGGCGCGCTACCGAGAGGTCTCGGAGCGGGTGTTCGCCATCTTTCTGGACATCACGCCCCTCGTCGAGGGACTGTCCTTGGATGAGGCGTTCCTCGATATCACGGCCAGCCAGCGGCTGCTCGGCAGCCCCGAGTTCATCGGCGGCGAGATTCGGCGCCGCATCCTCGCGCACACCGGACTCACCGCCTCAGTGGGCATCGCGCCCAATAAATTACTGGCGAAAATCGCGTCGGACCTTAACAAGCCCGACGGCATGTGCCAAATCACCGCCGACAATGTGCACGCTATTTTAGACCCGTTGCCGATTCAGCGACTATTCGGTGTGGGTCAGAAAACATTGCCCGCGGTGCAGGCCGCGGGCATACACAGCTTCGGCGATTTGCGCGGCGCCGGCGACGAACTCTTGTGGCGCGTCTTCGGCAAACACGGCCGTTGCATGCGCGACCGGGCGGCGGGACTGGACGATCGGCCGGTGAAGCCGGATCGCGAAGAGAAGTCGATCAGCGCGGAGGAAACCTACCCCACCGATATCCACGTCGCCGCGGAACTTAAGGTGCAGCTGCAGCACCTGGCCGATCGAGCGGCCTCGCGGCTGCGCGCGCAAGCCCTGGCGACGGGCCAGGTGAGCGTCAAGATTCGCCGCAGCGATTTCACCACCTTCACCCGGCAGCGCTCGTTCGAGCCGCCCACTCAGGACACCGCGGTGGTGTCGGCCGCCGCGCTGGGATTGCTCGACGAATGGCTGGCCGCGCAACCCCATGCCGCGGTGCGATTGCTGGGCGTGGGCGTCAGCCAATTGCAAACCCCGAAGCAGGCGGATTTATTTGCCGACGGTCCGGTGCAGGTGACTCGATTGGACAGCGCCATCGACGGCATTCGCGGCCGTTTCGGCGAGCAGTTGCTGACCCGCGCCAGTCTGCTGCCGCGATCCAAAGCGCGGCCCGCGCCCCGCGGCTGAAGTAAGGTTTATCCTAGGGCCATGTACACGAGCTTCTTCGGTCTCAGCGAAAAGCCTTTCGCCATCACGCCCGATCCTCGCTATCTCTACTTAAGCGAACGTCACGCCGAGGCGTTGGCGCATCTGTTGTACGGCATCAACGAATCCGGCGGCTTCATTCAACTGACCGGCGAAGTGGGCACGGGCAAGACCACCGTCGTGCGCACGCTGCTGTCGCGGGTTCCGCATCACGCCGATGTCGCCGTGATCTTGAATCCCCGGGTCACGCCTGTGGAGTTTCTGCTGACCATCTGCGAAGAGCTGGGTCTCGATATCGCCGCTACGGACCGCGA
>DATCDX010000013.1:0-2722 GCA_036510475.1 Steroidobacteraceae bacterium | reverse complement strand
GGCGCGAGCCAACTTTATCGGCAGCTTAACGTCGAGCTACCCGGTGATCGCACGGCTGGTCGGTGAGCCGTATTTTCGCCAGTGCGCGCGCGAATTTCACGGGCTGCAGCCGTCGCGTTGCGGAGATCTGCAGCCGGCCGGAACGCTGTTCGCGGACTACCTGGCGCAGCGGCATCGCGACGGCGAATATCGCTACTTGGGTGAGGTGGCGCGGCTGGAATGGCTTTGCCAGGAAACGCTGCTGGCCGCCGAGCACGCGCCGCTGGACCTGGCGCGCCTCGCGCGCGTCCCTGCCACCGCTTACGACGATCTGCGCTTTCGGCTGCATCCGAGCGTGCGGCTGTTTGCCTCTGAGTTTCCCTGCCTGCGTATATGGCAGGTCAACACGGGCGATGAGGCGAGCGGCCAGGGGGAGCCGGAGGTGGTCGATCTGGCCACAGGGCCTGATCGCGTGGTGCTCGCACGGCGCGACGGACAATTGACGTTTCATCAATTGAGTCGCGGCGAGGAGCGCTTTCTGCAGGCCCTGCGCGCGGGTGAGCGGTTCGGAGCCGCGGTGGAGATGGGCGGCACCCAAGGTGACTTCGACGCCGGCGCTGTGTTGCAGCGGTTCGTGTTGGCCCGGGTCATCGTCGATTTTCAATAAAAACGTCGATTCGCAGTAACAAGTTCCCAGCAGAGGATCTTTTCCATGTCCGTTCTCGACAAGATCTACGTTCCCGACGCTTATGCCGCGCGGTTCCTCAATCCGCTGCAATCGCTGTTCGCGCTCGGTGCGCGGCTCTATGTCAGCTGGCAGTTTCTGAAATCCGGCTACCTTAAATTCACCTCATGGGACACCACGCTCTATTTGTTCGAGAACGAGTACCACACGCCGGTCTTGTCGCCGCATGTGGCGGCGGCGGCGGGTACCTTCGGCGAGTTATTCTTCCCGGCACTGCTGGTGGTGGGTTTTGCGAGCCGCTTGAGCGCCATCGGACTGTTCGCTGTCAACGCGATGGCGGTAGTATCGTATTCTGCCGTGCTGCTGGCGGAAGGTTCCGAGGCGGCGCTCGGTCAACACATCTTTTGGGGAACGCTGTTGCTGTTCTTGATGGTCTACGGACCTGGAAAATTCTCGCTTGATTACTTGCTGCGAAGGTCAAGGTTCTGATTCTCGGCCGGCAAATTTGCGGTACTTGGGAGAGCGCCAGCCGCTATGAATGGCTGGCGGCGAACGGGCTGGGCGGCTTTGCCTGCGGCACGGTGGCGGGTGCGAACACGCGGCGCTACCACGGATTTCTGATGGCCAGTCTCGCGCCGCCGGTCGCGCGCACGTTGCTGGTGGCCAAGGTTGAATTGAGCGTCGAGTACTTAGGCGCGCAATACGATCTCTCGGCCAACGAGTTCGCGGGCGGCACCCTCAGCGGCAACGGCTTCGTCCATCTGGAATCCTTCGCAGTGCAGGAGGGCATTCCGACCTGGCGCTACGCGGTGGCCGACGCGTTGCTGGAACAACGTATTTTCATGGCTCCTGGGGCCAACACCAGTTATCTGCGGCTGGAACTGTTGCGGGCGTCGGCGCCGTTGCGCGTGGCGCTCAAGCCCTTGGTGACGTATCGCGACTATCACAGCCAGGCACGCGGGGCCAAGCCGTTTCGAGTCGAGGCCACGGCCAACGCCGAGGACTGTCTGGTGCAGGCGTTCGACGGCGCGCGGCCCTATCGCTTGTCGATGAGCCAGGGCCGATTCACCCGTGCGCCTGTCTGGTACTGGAATTTCTGGCATCGGGCGGAGGCGGAACGCGGCCTCGATGCGCTCGAGGATCTACTGATGCCGGGAATATTCCATGCGGACTTGGCGCCGCAGCAGCCGGTGTTTCTGGTCGCTACCGCGGAAACAGCTACGCCCGCCGACGGCCCCGCGGTATTGGATGCTTTGCATGCGCAGTCGCGGCGCTTAAGCGCGCCCTTGCCGAAAAATGCGCCCGCATGGATTCGCGCGCTGGCAACGGCGTCGGATCAGTTCGTAGTACGCCGTGGCAAGACCGGCGCCGCACCTTCGGGCTCACCGAGCGCCGGCGCGGCGAGTACGGACGCGTCGAGCGCGAGCACGGGCGCATCGAGCAAGGACGCCGCGACTACAGACGCGGGCGCAACGAACGCCGGCGCGTCGAGCATCATCGCCGGCTATCCCTGGTTTGCTGATTGGGGCCGGGACACCATGATTTCGCTGCCCGGCCTGGCAACATTGCTGGGTCGGTACGATCTTGCGGCCGGCATCCTCAAGACCTACGCGGGTTTCGTCGATCGCGGCATGCTGCCGAATCGCTTTCCCGACGGCGGCGAGCCGCCCGAGTACAACACGGCGGATGCGACGCTGTGGATGTTCCACGCACTCGACGATTATTTGCAGGCTAATCGCGACCCCGACCTGGTGCGCGTACTGTTCCCCACGCTGATGAGCATCATTCACGCCCACTACGAGGGAACTCGCTATGGGATTGCCGTGGATCCCGCCGACGGCTTGTTGCGTGCGGGCGAGAAAGGCACCCAGCTGACGTGGATGGATGCCAAACAGGGTGATCAGGTGTTCACGCCGCGGGTCGGCAAACCAGTGGAAATCAACGCGCTGTGGTTGAACGCTCTGGATGTCGCGGTGCGCCTCGCGGATCGATTGCGCAACGCCGATGAGAAACGCTTTTGCCAATCGTTGCTGACCCGCGCTGACGCGAGTTTCGGGC
>DATCDX010000012.1:0-7346 GCA_036510475.1 Steroidobacteraceae bacterium | reverse complement strand
GCTGGTGGTGCGCGGCAGTGCGCATCTGCGCACGCTCGAGGATATGAGCATCGACGCGACGGCGCATCGCATCGGTGATGCCGATGATGCCGGCAACCCCCACGGTGCCGTCAATGGCGCTGATGCCGTCAACGCCCCTGGTGCCGTCAATGCCAACAACACCGGTAGCGCCGTCTACGGCGACTATGAGTTGCATTTGCGCTTCGATCCCAAACGCATGGATGCGGCACTGACGCTGCATGAGCCGGCCAGCGGGCCTCTGGAGCATCTGTTGCATGTGCCGGGCCTAGGCGCGCTGGCGGCGACGGCAACGCTGCGCGGGCCGCGCGCGGCGGAGCGTTTGGATCTGTCGGTTGATGCCGGTCCGCTGCATGGCCGCGCACAGGGCAGTTTGAATTTGAGCGATCTCTCGGCGGACTTGGATTTTACTCTGCAGTCGCCGGCCATGAACCCCCGGCCGGACCTTAAGTGGCAGCGCGCCGAGCTTCATGGACGTTGGCATGGCAGCATCAAAGCGCCGACAGCGGATGGGCATTTCGAGGTGGTTCAATTGCGGGTGCCCGGCGGTGTGGAACTCGCGAAGCTGAATGCCGATGTCACGGCGAACTCAGGAAACGCAACCCTCAATGCCGTCCTCGAGGGATTGAAGTTACCCGGCTTGAAACCGCAGCTACTTCAGGACGCACCGGTGAAAGTGACGGCCTCGATGCATCTGGATGAGATCACGCGTCCCCTTGATCTGCAGGCGTCGCACCGGCTGTTTGCCCTGGGCGCGCACGTCGATACGGCTTCGATGGGCGCCGGTAAATACAACGCGACAGCGGAGTTGCATCTACTGGACTTGACGCCGCTGGCGGCGCTCGCCGGACAGAAGCTACAGGGTAGCGCGCTCATTAAAGCGCAGTTGCGCGGCGAACCCGCGGCAAGCCATGTGATGCTTCAGGCGAGTGCGGCCTTGAGCGGCGGCAGGGAGTTTTGGTCCGGCGCCGTAGGGAATCGTGCCACGCTGCAACTGGCGGGGACGGTGACGGACAAGGCCATTACGTTGGCGAACATGAAATTCTTAGGTAGCGCGCTGTCGTTGACCGCGGCCGGCAGCGCGTCGCGGCCGGCGCCGGGTTCGCGTACTGATCCGGCCTTACGCCTGCGCTGGGATTTGAATATCTCGAATCTGACCACGCTGTCGCCGGAGGTGGCAGGCGCCTTGAAGGCATCCGGGACGTTGACCGGTCCGATCACGGCGCTGGCGGGGGAGGCGCGGTTGACCTCGACGCTGGCGGTTGGAGGCGCGCCGAGCGGCGTGCTGTCGGCCGACGTCAAGGTGCGTGGTCTGCCGTCGGCGCCGAGCGGCACATTGCTGGCGCAGGGCTCGTTGGATGGCGCACCGCTGCGCGTCGATATTGCCGTGGAGCGTGAACCGGCCGGGACTTTCCGCGCAACTGTTCACCAGGCGAGTTGGAAAAGCGCTCATGTCGACGGCGGCATCACCGTCGGCAACGATATCGCGCAGGCGCAAGGTCAACTGCGGCTGCAGATGGGACAACTGAACGACCTACGGCGGCTGCTGGGTATCGATGTCCACGGAAGCCTGGCGGGAACTGTCGTGTTACAACCGGATCATGGGCGAACCCATGGGCGGCTGCAATTCGACGCTCGGGATTTGGCTGTGGCCGGACAGCCGGTGGGAAATGTCCAGCTGCACGGCGAGGGCGGCAGCGCTGCGTTTGGGCTGAAGCTCGATTTGCAAGTGCCGGATTTCGGGGGTGCCGCGGCGAATGTGTCGATGGCCGGATCTTTGAATCTTGATGCGCACACGTTTGGTTTGGCGAGTGCGGTGGCGAACTACCGTGGGCAGGATGTGCGCCTGTTGTCGCCGGCGCAAATTCTGTTTGCCGATGGCTTGTCGGTCGACGATCTGAAACTGGGTGCGCAGAAGGCGGTGTTTGAGCTCAAGGGAAAGATTTCTCCTGTGCTTGATTTGCGTGCATCGCTGCATGAGGTGCAGCCCCCGCTGGTCGATGTGTTCGTGCCGGGATTGCTGGCGTCGGGCACGATCGAGGCGCGTGCCCGGCTGCGCGGGAGCTTAGGCGCGCCCCTGGGTCGCGTGCGCCTGAGCGCAACCGGTTTGGCGTTCGCGGATGATGCCGCGCTCGGTTTGCCGCCGCTCGACTTGCAGGCGACCGCGCAATTAAAGGGGAATACCGCTGACGTCGATGCGCGTCTGAATGCCGGCACCACGTCGCGGCTCACCGTAGTGGGGCATGCGCCACTTGCCGCGGACGGTGCGCTGGACATGAAAATAACCGGCAACCTTGACGTGGGATTGATCAATCCGATGCTGGAGGCGCGCGGCCAGCATGCGACGGGCGAACTCAATATCGACGCGACCGTCGCCGGCAGCGTGGCGGCGCCGCAGATCGGCGGCAACATGAAACTGACCAAGGGCAGCGTGCGCGACTATGGGCGCGGCGTCAGCTTGTCCGACATCGCGGCCGAGGTCGTGGGTAGCGACGGAGCGTTGCAGATCAAGAGCCTGACGGCCACTGCTGCGCCCGGAACGCTGTCGATGAGCGGTACAGTGGGCGTATTGCAGGCGGGGGTGCCGGTGGACCTGAAGATCACGGCTAAGAACGCGCAGCCGATCGTGAGCAAACTGGTGACGGCGAATCTCGACGCGGATCTGCATGTCAGCGGCACGGCGCGCGCGAGGCTCAATGTGGCGGGAACCGTGCATTTGAATCGAACGTTGGTCGGAATCCCCAGCAGCTTGCCGCCCAATGTCGCGGTGCTCGACGTGCGTAGGCGCGGTAAGGCCCCATCGGGCGCCCCGGGCAAACAGCTGGTAATCGGATTGGATGTGTCGGTGCACGCGCCGCAGGAGATTCTGGTGCAGGGGCGGGGGCTCGATGCCGAGATGGGCGGCAAGCTGCACGTGCGCGGCACCGCGGATTCGCCGCAAGTGAGCGGCAGTTTCGATTTGCTGCGCGGCAGTTTTTCGCTCGTCGGCAACAAGCTTAGTTTTACGGACGGCCACGTCAGTTTCAACGGCGCCGGCCTGAAGAACAGGATCGATCCGACGCTGGACTTCACGGCGCAAACCACGGCGGCGGATGTGACGGCGACCTTGCGTATCAGCGGTTATGCGGACGCGCCGCAATTCGCATTCACCAGCAGTCCGGCGCTGCCGCAGGACGAAATCATGGCGCGGCTGCTGTTCGGCGTGAATGCGGCGCAGCTGTCCGGCTTGCAGGTGGCGCAAATCGGCGCGGCACTGGCCACTTTGAGCGGCGTGGGCGGTGACAGTGGCTTAAACCCGCTGGCCAAACTGCAGAAGAGCCTGGGACTCGATCGCCTGACCGTGGGCGCGGCAACCACTAATACCGCCGCGGGCACGGAGAGTTCCGGCGCCAGCATCGAAGCGGGCCGCTACATATCCAAGCGCGTGTACATTGAAGCCAAGCAAAGCACGGCCGGCACCAGTCAACTCGAAGCGGACGTGGATCTGACCCGGCATCTGAAGTTGCAGACCCGCCTGGGGAACGGCACAGCCTCGGTGCAGGGGACCACGCCGGAGAACGACCCGGGCAGCAGCGTCGGATTGACCTATCAATTCGAGTATTAAAGGCGGCGGGCGCCGGCGGCGAGGATTTTCGCGAGCCTATCGATCCGTCGATCTCGGGCGAGTACAATGGACCGATTGGCCTGCAGGCCTCACTTCACCCAGTCGATGGAGACAACAGATGGAATTAGGGATTCACCGCTTCGTTTGCGCGTCGTTGTTGAGCGTAACGGCCGCCGCCTCGCTTTCGTTGGGCGCCGAACGCGCGCCGCCCAGCGACACGCCCGATACGAAAATTGCCTTGGTGCAGGAGCCCACCGAGTCGACGAGATTTCTTCACGATGAAGCCCAAGTCACGAAGGGGTCGGTGACGATCGCGGGACGCGCGCTCGCCTATCAGGCCGAAGTGGGGGTGCTGGTGGTGCACCCGAAGGACCCGATGGACGAAGATGTGCCGCCGCCGCGCGACGATAGGAATATCCCTCCGCCGCCACAGCCGCCGGAAGTCGGAATGTCGTATGTGGCTTATTTTCGCGGTGACAAACCTGACCCGCGCCGCCCCATCACGTTTTTATATAACGGCGGTCCCGGTTCTTCGACGGTTTGGCTGCACATGGGTGCATTCGGGCCGAAACGGGTGGTGACGTCCGATGATACGCACAGTCCGGCAGCGCCTTACCGACTCGTCGACAATGAGTATAGTCTGCTGGATGTCAGCGATTTGGTCTTCATCGACGCCCCCGGCACAGGATTCGGACATTTGCGGGGCGCCGACAAGGAAAAGGCCTTCTACGGCGTGGATCAAGATGCGCATGCATTCGCCAATTTCATCGTCGAGTTCCTGTCGCGGCACAACCGCTGGAATTCGCCCAAGTATCTGTTCGGCGAGAGTTATGGGACCACGAGGTCGGCGGTGCTCGTCAACATCCTGCAGGGTGAGAAATCGCTGGACGTAAACGGCGTCATTCTTTTGTCGCAAATATTGAACTTCGACGATAGCGTGGACGGCCCGCAGTACAATCCCGGTGTGGATTTGCCGTATGCGCTGGCGTTGCCGACGTACGCCGCGACGGCGTGGTACCACCACAAGCTGCCGAATCAACCCGCGGCGCTGGAACCCTTGTTGCGGGAAGTCGAGAATTTTGCCATGACCGATTACTCGCAGGCGCTGGCGGCGGGATCGACCTTGAGCGCGGAACGCAAATCGCAGATCGCGGCCAAGCTTCACGACTATACGGGGCTTCCCGCCGATTACATCGAGCGCGCGAATTTGCGGGTCAATGGCGGAGAATTCGAAAAGACCCTGTTGGGGAGTGAGACCACCACAGGCCGCCTCGACACCCGCTTTTCCGGACCCACCATCGATCCGATGAGCAAGGAATCCGACTACGATCCGCAGTCGGCGGCGATTTCGTCGGCCTATGTATCGGCGTTCAATGACTACGTGCGAACGACGCTCAAATTCGGCGAGAAAAAAACCTACAAGGCTGAAATTGATGTGGAAAAGATCTGGGACATGCAGCACCAGCCGCCCGGTTCGGAAACCAAGATCTACGGCCCGCTGAACGTGATGCCGGATCTCGCCACGGCCATGAAGCAGAACCCGAATCTCAAGGTGCAATTGAACGGCGGCTATTACGACCTGGCAACGCCCTATTTTGCCGCCGAGTTCGAACTGCACCAGCTGCCGATACAGAGCGCGTTACAAGGTAATATCGAGATGCATTTTTACACCTCTGGCCACATGGTTTATGCGCACGAGCCGGCTTTGAAGGCGCTGCATGCCAACGTCGCCGCGTTCATCGAAAAGACCGACAACGAAGTGGCGGCAGCGGCACGATGAGCGCCGGCACATGCAAATTGTAGGCGTAAGCGTGTAAAAAATGCAGGCCCGCCGGTAACCGGGCGCAGTTTTCCAGGGCTATTTGCGGTTGGTACGCTATTTGCTTGGGTTTCGGTATGCCGGTCCCCAAACGACTTCGCGGACGTATAATCGTGATGAAATCGTCATGTGAGAAGCGTGCGCGTGACGATGGGGCGGCGGTCATTGAGCTCGACACTTCGGGGGTATCTGCATGAACAGCCATACACACTTGGGATCGACATCGCGCGCGACGCCGCGCGGCAGTGAATCCTATCCACCCAAGGAACCCTACCGGGCGGACGAGTCCTACGAAGCCATCGAATCTTACCGTGGCGGCGAATTGGCGGCTGATTTGCTGACGCGGTTGTTCGAGCGGTATCCGGGGATGCTGGCGTTGCGGTTGTGGAATGGCGTTACGCTTAAGGTGGGCGCGAATAAATCGGCTGATCTTGAGCCGGCGTTCTCTCTGGTTTTTCACAACCCGGAGGTGGTTTGCTCAGCCGTGCTCGGGCGGGATCCGCTGCGGCTTGCCGAGGCCTATTTTCGCGGCGATTTGGACATCGAGGGCGATTTTTTCGCGGCTCTTAGCCTCAAGGATCACTTACAGCGCCTGCAAATGTCCGCCGCGGAGCGGTTGGGCGCGGTGGTCACGGCGCTGCGGTTGCGCAGGCTCAATGCGGACAGAAAGGATTCGGGCGCGCACTGGACGCCGTCGCACGGGCGGACCGTCAAGGCTCATTCCAAGCTTGAAAATCGCGACGCGATTCATTTCCACTACGATGTATCGAATGAGTTCTACGCGCTGTGGCTGGATCGGGCGATGGTGTATTCCTGCGCGTATTTCGAAGATCGCGATACCGACTTGGACTCGGCCCAGCAGGCGAAGCTCGATCACATCTGCCGCAAGCTGCTGCTCAAGCCCGATGAGAGTTTTCTGGATATCGGTTGTGGCTGGGGCGCGCTCGTGATTCATGCGGCGCGGCGTTACGGGGTGCGGGCGCACGGCGTGACCTTGAGTTCGCGGCAGTTAGAGATTGCCAGGGCGCGCATCGCCGAGGCGGGTCTCACCGATAGGGTCAGTGTCGAACTGCGGGACTATCGTGATATGCCGGGTGAAGCGGTGTACGACAAGGTGGCGAGCGTCGGGATGTTCGAGCACGTGGGTTTGAAGAATCTGCCGGTATATTTCTCCACGGTGCACCGGCTGCTCAAGCCGCGCGGCTTGTTCCTGAACCATGGCATCACCCATGACTGCGAAGGATGGCAGAAATCCGTTTCCACGGAATTCATCAATCGTTACGTGTTTCCCGACGGCCAGCTCGACAATATCAGCAATGTTCAGCATGTCATGGAGCGCGCGCGATTCGAGATCGCGGACGTGGAAGCGCTGCGTCCGCACTATGCGTTGACGCTCCGGCACTGGGTCGAGCGGCTGGAGCGCAATCGTTCCCGGGCGTTGCAGTTTGTCAATGAGGCGACGTACCGGGTGTGGCGCTTGTATATGGCAGCCTGTGCGCTCGAGTTCGAGGCGGGCGATATCGGCATCTACCAGATACTCGCCAGCAAGCGTGCGCCGGGTGCTCCGCCATTGCCGCTGACGCGGCGGCATTTATACGCCTAAAGCTCGTTATACCGCGGCGCCATACCGCGGCGCTGCGGTTCGCGCTCGCTGCGTCCCTATGAACGCGCCTTTGCGCACGTTTCGCGCAGCGAGCTCATCTGTTCGCCCACCGGAGGCCGATCATTCGCGGTCGCCGCTCATGACTTGGATTTGCGGGTGCGCTGCGCGTTCTCAGCATAGGTTTTGAACGCGTGCAGTTGCCTGCGCCACAGGTCTTCGATCTGTGCCAACCATTGCTGCACGGGTTCAAAGGCCGCAGGGGGCACACTGTAAACCCGCACACGGGCATCGTTCTCGATGCT
>DATCDX010000011.1:0-2853 GCA_036510475.1 Steroidobacteraceae bacterium | reverse complement strand
AGAGACGGCGCACTTCTGCATCAGATTACGGGCGGCAATCCGTTCTTCGTGCGCGAGGTACTCGCGAGCGTGGGAGAGCGAGTTCCGGAGACAGTGCGCGATGCCGTCCTCGCGCGACTGGCGCGCTGCTCGCCCGCGGCCCGTGAGTTGGCCGAGTTCGTTTCGCTATCACCGACGAAGACCGAGTCGTGGCTCATTGAATCCCTCGTCGGCGAACACCGGTGCGCGGTGGACGAAGCCGGTGCGCGTGGCTTGCTGGCGACGCAACCGGACTCTGTCGGCTTCCGTCACGAATTGGCACGTCTTGCGGTGCAAAGCGCCATCCCGCCGGAGCGTGCGCGCGGCATGCACGACAGGCTGTTGCAAGCGCTCTCGGGGCACGGCTCGAATCTGACGCGGCTCATCCATCACGCGACGCTTGCAAATAACGCCGCCGTGGTACTCGAATACGCGCCGCCGGCCGCCAAGAAGGCGTCGCGCCTAGGCGCACACAGGAAGGCCGCTGCGCATTTGAGCGCGGCCCTACGCTACCGAACCTCGCTGGCGGTGCCCGTTCAAGCAGCATTGCTCGAAAGCCATGCGCTCGAATCCAGCCTGGCGAATCAGACACGCGATGCTATCGCCTCCGCGACAGCGGCTGCCGCATCCTGGCGCGAGGTTGGGGACATCGAGGCGCAGTCCCGCGTGCTCAGCTTCCTGTCGCAGGAATACCGGACGGTGGGCGATAAGGTGCGCGCGGACGAATGCGTCGAAAGCGCGATCGCCTTGCTAGAAGCGCTGCCGCCGAGCGTTGGTTTGGCGATGGCATATAGCACACGTTCTTTGCTCGCGGTAAACAGAGGCCGGGATCAAGAGGCCCTTGAATTCGGCCGGCGAGCGCTGGCGCTCGCGCTCGAATTCGACGACCACGCCACTGAATCGCACGCATTGTGCAACATTGGCGCGGCGATGCTGGGTACCAACGATTACGCCGGGTACGAACCTCTCGAACAAAGTCTCGCTCTGGCGCTGGAGCACGGCCTTGAAGAATACGCTGCCCGTGCCTATCGCAGCATGCTTTTCTACGCGGTGCTGATACACGATTTCACCCGAACCGAACGTCTATTTCGCGAGGGCGTTGCCTATTGTGAGGAAAGAGGAATTGCTTTGCACAGCGCCAACATGCGCGCCTATTACATTCCCTACGAACTCGATCGCGGCAATTGGACCGAGGCCGCGCGAATAGCCAGTGAGTTGATGCGCAGTATCGAGATTACCGGAGTGCAAAACCGCATCACGATCCTGGCCACGCTCGCGCTCGTGCGCATGCGTCGTGGTGATCCCGGTGTGGACGCACTATTGGATGAAGCTTTTGATCTGGCGTTGCCCACCAGTGAACTCAACCGCATTGGCCGCGTCGCGGCTGCGCGTGCGGAACGAGCCTGGCTTCGCGGCGACATCGATCAGGCGGCGCGTGAAGCAACGATTGGGCTGGACCACGTTCGCGGACACAATGCCCCGTGGATAAAGGGCGAACTACTGTTATGGCTATCCCGCGCGCAAGTCATCGATCCATTTCCCCTCGATATTGCGGAACCTTATCGGCTCATGCTGGCGGGTGATTGGTGGGCCGCCGCGGCCCGAACGAGACCACGCGCGCTAACCCAGCCGGTCTTACCACCAAGGAAACTGAAATTCTGGCACTGCTGGTGCACGGCAGCAGCAACGCGCAGCTTGCGCGTCGGCTGCATCGCTCGACGAAAACCATTGATCATCACGTTTCAGCGATTCTCGAAAAGCTGGGCGTTTGCTCGCGCACCGAAGCCGTCGCAGCCGCGTTCGCACTCGGCGTCATCCAAGTGGGAAACGATCTCCCAACGCCTCGCCCGGGCCGCCCACTTCCCTAGTAGATGCCAACTCCACACCATAGTCGTTAGCGGAACTCAGGGTGGCTCGAATTGCCAGGCGCCGGGTACCAAAACTCCTGCAAGTCATTGACGACCTGAGAAGTTTTGGAGCGGGAAAGGAGGCTCGAACTCCCGACCTCAACCTTGGCAAGGTTGCGCTCTACCAACTGAGCTATTCCCGCCCTAAACAGACGCGCAATTGTAGGGCCGTACCGCCGGGAGTCAAGATGAACCCCGCACGAAATCAGAAAACGAAGGGAATCAGCGCCGACACGCGCCCCTGGTAGTTCTGATATGCGGCGCCGAAGAGCTGGCGCATCCGTCGCTCCTCGACTCGCAGCTTGCGCCACAGCGTCAAAATCATGATGGCGACGGCGATGAGGCCGCGCCATTCGCCAAGGGCTAGTGCGGAGCCCACGAAACCCATCAATAAGCCGGTATAGATGGGATGACGCACCAGCGCATATGGCCCGCTGGTGATTAGTTCGTGATCGGCCTTGAGCGTGACATCCGCGCTCCAGTTGCTAGCCAGATGCCGGCGGGCCCAAACCGTGAACAGCAATCCGGCGGCTGCGAACAGCCAACCCACCCAAAATACCGCAAATGACCACGGCAGCCAGCGGCGGTTGAGTACGGGTACGCTAGCGGTAGGCAGCACCAACAGTAGCGCCGCCACCGCCGTGGGCACGACGTGCATCAGGCGAGATGGCGTTGATTCACGCCAGGCGTTGGACTTCGTGCCGCGTGCCTGTATGCGCCAATAAAGCAGCCATAGCACCCACAGTGCCGGAAACATATAGGGAGCGATTTTGGCTATATAAAGTCCGTCCATGGTGGTTCACTGTTCCCCCATGCCGATCAGGGCAAGGTACTGATCCAGCGCTCCTGATAATTGCAGGTACAGGAACAACGGCAGCAACAGCAAGGAAATCACCGCGGATACGCGTACGAACCCCGCCAGTGCCTT
>DATCDX010000010.1:0-7335 GCA_036510475.1 Steroidobacteraceae bacterium | reverse complement strand
CAAGGGGGTAGGGTAACCTGCCCCTTTTTAATTGTGGGCCCGTCAGGGCGCACTCACACGCGCCGCCGGCCGGGGCATTCACCGTAAGTTAATCCCAATGAAGTTCGTCGACGAAGCCAAACTCAAAGTGCAGGCCGGCAACGGCGGCCGTGGTTGCGTCAGCTTCCGGCGCGAGAAATCCGCGCCGTTTGGTGGTCCCGACGGCGGCGACGGAGGTCTTGGCGGCAGCGTCTACCTGAAAGCCGTCGAGGGGATGAATACGCTGGCGGACTTTCGCATCTCGCGGACCTATCGAGGCCAGAACGGCGAGGGTGGCAGCGGCAATGATTGCACCGGACATGGCGGCGACGATACCTACGTCTCGCTTCCCGTGGGCACTGTCATTTCCGACCAGGATACCGGTGAGAAGTTGGGGGATCTGACCGTGGAGGGCCAGACCCTGCTGGTGGCCAAAGGCGGTAAGGGCGGCTGGGGCAACACTCGCTTCAAATCCAGCACCAATCGCACGCCGCGCAAATCGGGCTTAGGCCTCCCGGGCGAAAAACGCGAGCTGATGTTGGAGTTAAAATTGATTGCCGACGTGGGGTTGCTGGGCTTACCCAATGCCGGTAAATCAACGTTGATTCGCGCGGTATCGGCGGCTCGCCCCAAAGTGGCGGACTATCCTTTCACCACCCTGCATCCGAACTTGGGCGTGGTCACCGCAGGTCTCGGGCGTAGTTTCGTGATGGCGGATATCCCGGGCCTGATCGAGGGCGCTGCCGATGGCGCGGGTTTGGGTATTCGCTTCTTGAAACACTTGCAGCGCACCCGCGTGTTGCTGCACCTCGTCGATATTGCGCCGCCGGACCCGAACGCCGATCCGGTCAAGGATGCACGCACCATCGTCGCCGAGCTGAAGAAGTTTGCGGCTGATCTGGCGACCAAAGAACGCTGGCTGGTGATCAATAAAATCGATCTGTTGGAGCCTGCGCAAGCCGAGCGGCGGGCCAAGGAGATCGCGCGGCGCCTGCGGTGGAAAGGCCCTGTGCTGCTCATTTCCGGAGTCACCGGTGCCGGTACGGATGAGCTCAAGCAGGCTGTGATGCGCTATCTAGAGGCGCACCCGCGCAGCGCTTGAGGGATCTGCGCCATGCGCGCAAGACCTTAAGGCTATTTAGCGAGCGCGCGAACCTGTTTGGTGAGCCGGCTCTTGTGGCGCGCGGCCTTGTTGCGATGAATGATGCCCTTGTTGACCATACTGTCGATGATGGGTGTGGCATGCGCGAGGGCGGCCGCAGCGTCGTCCTGTTTGCCGGCCTTCAGTGCAAGGGTTGCCTTGCGGATGGCACTGCGCAGCTGTGAGGTTAGCGCGTCATTGCGAGCGCGATGCACCGTCGACTGCCGGGCAGCTTTTTCAGCAGATTTCGTATTCGCCAAGCTAGAAACTCCTTACGAGACAACACCGCATCGATCATCAAAAGAGCCGCGTAGCTTGCCGATTGGCTTTACGCTTGTCAATGATACCGCCGAAGGGGCGCTGCGAAGCCGCCACGTGCAGTCACTGAATCAACGGAAACCTGAGTATAATCACAGCCTTTCGCCATGGAACTAGTTCGCGGTCTACATAACATCTCGCAGCGCCATCGAGGCTGCGTTCTGACCGTGGGCAACTACGATGGCGTGCACTTAGGTCATCAGGAAATGATCGAAGTGCTCAAATCGCGGGCGCAGCAGTTGCGCTCCGTGGCAACGGTGCTGGTGTTCGAACCGAGTTCGAAGGAATTCATCGATCCCGACGGCGCGCCGGCGCGCCTCACCCGCTGGCGTGAGAAATTTACGGCATTGGCGGCGCACGGGGTCGAGCGCTTGGTGACGCTGCGCTTCGATGAGCGCATGCGCGCCATGACGCCGCAGGCCTTCGTCGATGAATTGATCGTCGGGACCTTGGGCACGCGGCACTTGGTGGTGGGCAACGATTTTCGCTACGGCAGCAACGCCGGCGGCACGATAGAGAGTCTGCGCGCCGCCGCCTGCGCGCACGGCTTCGGCGTCGAGCAGATCGCGCCGTTCGTGTTCGACGGCGTGAGGGTCTCAAGCACGGTGGTGCGTGAACGGTTGGAGCGCGGCGAGTTTGTCGGTGCCGCGCGCTTGCTGGGGCGTCCCTATCGGATGATCGGCAAGGTGGTGCGCGGGCGCCAGTTGGGCCGGGCGCTCGGATTTCCGACGGCGAATATGCGATTAATGCGCCGCAAGTCGCCCGTGAAAGGTGTCATGGCGGTGCGGGTCTACGGCATCGAGCCGCGTCCGCTGACGGCCGTCGCCAGTCTCGGCACACGGCCGACGGTCAACGGTACCGAGCCGCTGCTTGAGGTGTGCGTGTTCGATTTCTCCGGCGACCTGTACGGCCGCACGCTCGAAGTCGAATTCGTCGCCAAGCTGCGCGATGAGATCAGATTCGATTCCTTGGATGCGATGATGGTGCAAATGAAGATCGACGCCGCCTGGGCGCGCGATCTCTTGTCGAAGGTGGATTGTGGCTGACTACAAACATACGATTAATTTGCCGAACACGGGTTTCCCGATGAAGGCGGATCTTGCGAACCGCGAGCCGGGCATGCTGGCGGCGTGGGAGCGCAGCGGCCTGTACGACAAGATTCGCGCCGCGGCCAAGGGCCGGCCGACTTTCGTGCTTACGGACGGACCGCCATACGCGAATGGCGCGATCCATTTGGGTCACGCGGTCAACAAGATTCTCAAGGACATCATCGTCAAGTCGCGCACCCTGGACGGCTATGACGCCCCCTATGTTCCCGGCTGGGACTGTCATGGTTTGCCGATCGAGATGCAGGTCGAAAAAACGCATGGCCGGGTCGGCCAGAAGATCGATGCCAAGTCGTTTCGTGCCGCCTGCCGGGCATACGCGCAAAAGCAGGTCGACGCTCAGCGCAGCGATTTCAAGCGGCTGGGTGTGTTGGGCGACTGGGATCGGCCTTACCTGACCATGATGCCGAGGTTCGAGGCGGAGCAGCTGCGGGCTTTTTCCCTCATCATCAAGAATGGTCATCTGTACAAGGGCTTCAAGCCGGTCCACTGGTGCCTGAACTGTCGCTCGGCACTGGCCGAAGCCGAAGTCGAATACGAAGACCGGACCTCGCCCAGCATTTACGTGCGCTTCGCGGCGGTTGATCCTGCGGATCTGGCGCAGCGTTTCGGCGTGACGCGGACGGGAGAGGGCGAATCGAACGGCAAGTTGCCCATGGCGCTCGCCATCTGGACCACCACCCCGTGGACCCTGCCCGCTAATCGCGCGGTAGCCGTACATCCGCAATTCGATTACGCGTTGGTGGAATTCGACTCAGGCGCTGGACTTGAGCGTTTGGTGCTGGCCGCCGAGCTCCAGAACGCCGTCATGAAGACGTTGGGCGTTGCCACTTGGCGCGAGATCGCGACGGTCAAAGGCGCCACTCTTGAACATACGCTGTTGCAGCACCCGTTCTACGATCGGCAAGTGCCCGTGGTATTGGGAGATCATGTCACCCTCGATGCCGGCACGGGCGCCGTGCACACGGCGCCGGGTCACGGTCTGGATGACTACTTCGTCGGTCGCCGCTACGGCCTGGAGATCGACAATCCGGTGGGGGGCGATGGCCGATTCCTGCCCTCGACGCCGTTGTTTGCCGGCGAACAAGTGTTCGATGCGAATTCGCATGTGATCGAAGTACTGGGTGA
The DNA here is from genome assembly GCA_036510475.1 of Steroidobacteraceae bacterium. Taxonomy (GTDB): domain Bacteria; phylum Pseudomonadota; class Gammaproteobacteria; order Steroidobacterales; family Steroidobacteraceae; genus Bog-1198. Next base: position 3,624 of record DATCDX010000010.1, on the reverse strand, counting down.
ACACGGCCGTCTGCTGAAAGTAGAGCCGGTCCACCATTCCTATCCGCACTGCTGGCGGCACAAGACGCCGGTGATCTTTCGCGCGACACCGCAATGGTTCATCAGCATGGAGCAAGCGGGCCTGCGTAAGGGAGCGCTGGAAGCCATTGCGCATGTCGATTGGATGCCGGCCTGGGGCGAACAGCGGATCAGCGGCATGATCGCGGGACGCCCCGATTGGTGCGTGTCCAGACAACGTACCTGGGGTGTGCCGATTCCCTTGTTCGTCGACAAAACGTCCGGTGAGTTGCACCCGAGGACCGCCGCGCTGATCGAGGAAGTAGCCGAGCGCGTCGAGCGCGACGGCATCGACGCGTGGTTCGATTTGGATGCCGCTGCCTTGCTCGGGCCCGACGCCGCTCAGTACGACAAGGCCACCGACGTGATGGACGTCTGGTTCGATTCGGGCGTGGTGCATCACTGCCTCTCGCAGATGCGGCCGGAAATCACGTCGCCGTCCGATCTTTACCTGGAAGGTTCGGACCAGCACCGCGGCTGGTTCCATAGTTCGCTGCTCACTTCGGTGGCCATGCATGGCCGCGCACCGTATCGCGGCGTGTTGACGCACGGCTTCACCGTGGATGAGAAGGGCCGCAAGATGTCGAAGTCGCTGGGCAACATTTTAGCGCCGCAGAAATTGACCGGCACCCTGGGGGCGGATGTGGTGCGTCTCTGGGTTGCTGCGACCGACTACGCCAACGAGATGAGCGTATCGGACGAAATCTTGAAGCGAATGGCGGATTCCTATCGGCGCATGCGCAACACGTTGCGGTTTCTCCTGGGCAACATCCATGATTTCGACCCGGCGCGCCACGCGGTGGCGTTCGATGATCTCGTGGCCATCGATCAATGGGCGATTGCCAAGGCATTCGCCTTGCAAAATGACCTGGTGACCGCTTACCGCAATTACGAATTTCATGACATCTATCAGGAAATCCATAATTTCTGCGTGGTCGAGCTCGGTGGTTTTTATTTGGACATCATCAAGGACCGGCTCTACACCACAGGCGCGAACAGTCCGCCGCGGCGCTCGGCGCAGACGGCCGTGCATCACTTGGCGCAGGCGATGGTGCGCTGGATCGCGCCGATCTTGAGCTTTACCGCCGAAGAGGCCTGGGGCTTTCTGCCGAATGTTCCCAATGAATCCGTGTTCCTGAATGTCTGGCATCAGTTTCCCGCCGGCGCCGAGCGTGCGGCGTCGATCGACTGGCCGGCCTTCATCGCGCTCAAAGCGGCGGTGGCGCGTGAGCTTGAACGTTTGCGGGCCGCAGGCGACATCGGCGCGCCGCTGCAGGCAGAGATCACCGTGTTCGTGCCGCCGGCACAGGCGACGCGCTACGAGGCGCTGCGCGATGAGTTGCGATTCCTGCTCATCACCAGCCAGGCGCATGTGACCTTGAACGACGCACCTCCGGCAACTGCCGTGCAGACCGCGGAGCCGGGCGTGTGGATCGACGTCAAACCCAGTACTCAACCTAAGTGTGTGCGTTGTTGGCATCTGCGCAGCGATGTCGGCAGCGATCCGCGGCATCCGGAACTTTGCGCACGCTGCGTCATCAATATCGAAGGTCCCGGTGAGGAGCGTCAGTTCGCATGAGTACAGATGAGATTCGCGGCCAAAGCGCGGCGTGGCTGCTGCTGTCCGTGTTCGTAGTCCTCGCCGATCAAGTCAGCAAGGCCTATATCATCCGGCATTTTGGTGAATTCGAGTTCACGAGAATACTGCCGGTCTTGGATATCACCCTCATGCACAACGTGGGCGCCGCCTTCAGCTTTCTCGCCTCGGCATCCGGCTGGCAGCGCTGGGTATTTATCGTTCTCGCCGTCGTCGTCAGCATCGGCATCACGGTCTGGCTATTGCGGCTGCCGCGGGGCACCCAAACGCTGTTGGCCGCGGGACTCGCCTTGGTGCTCGGCGGAGCGCTCGGCAACGTCATCGATCGGATCCGTCTGGGATACGTCATCGATTTCATACACTTTCACTGGCAACAAGCGTATTTTCCGGCATTCAACGTGGCGGATTCGGCCATTACGGTCGGTGCCGCTTGTTTACTGCTGGATGCCTTACTTGAGTCGAGGCGAAAAACCTGATGCATATATTATTGGCTAATCCGCGCGGATTCTGCGCCGGCGTCGATCGCGCCATCGATATTGTCGAGCGCGCGGTCGCTTTGTTCGGCGCGCCCATTTATGTGCGCCATGAAGTGGTCCACAACAAGTACGTGGTCGACCGCCTGCGCATGATTGGTGCGGTATTCGTCGACGAATTGCACGAGGTACCCGACGGCGCGACCGTGATCTTCAGCGCCCACGGCGTGCCCCGTGTGGTCCAGACCGAAGCGAAGCGCCGCTCCTTGAATGTCTTCGATGCCACCTGTCCGCTGGTCACCAAAGTGCACATGGAGATCACACGCTATGCCCTCGAGGCGCGTGAGGTGTTCTTGATCGGTCACGCCGGGCATCCGGAAGTGGAGGGCACGATAGGGCAGTTCGACGCGACGATGGGCGGCGCGATCTATTTGATCCAGACGGCCGATGAGGTGGCGAGCCTCAAGGTGCGCAACCCCGAGCACGTGGCCTTCGTCACGCAAACCACCCTGTCGGTCGACGACACGGCCTCGATCGTCTCCGCCCTGCGAGCCCGGTTTCCGACGCTCAAGTCACCCGTGAAGGAGGACATTTGCTACGCCACGCAAAACCGTCAGGACGCCGTCAAAGATTTGATCGGCCGCTGCGACGTTCTGGTGGTGGTGGGCTCGAAGAGCAGTTCGAATTCCAATCGCCTGCGTGAAATGGCCGGTAAAAACGCCAAGCGGGGCTACTTGGTGGATGGGCCGGAAGATTTGCACCGCGAGTGGTTCGACGGCGTGAATACCGTCGGCGTCACCGCCGGCGCCTCGGCGCCCGAGATTCTGGTGCAGGGCGTGATCGCGCAACTTCGCGAATGGGGCGGCGAGGTTGCCGAGGAACTTCCGGGCCGCACGGAGCATGTGGTATTCGCTCTGCCGAAGACGCTGCGCCAGGTGGCAAAGGATCGCAGCAGCCTTTCGTCGGTGGGTCCTACGGGTTAGAATGCGCCCCCTTTCGTGAGTTGCAAGCCGCAATAGCTCAGTTGGTAGAGCAACGCATTCGTAATGCGTGGGTCAGGGGTTCGAATCCTCTTTGCGGCACCAGATCGGTTTATCCTACCTTCTCTAACAGCTTCAAGCGAGCTTCAAAAACCCAATTTTTCTAGGGGATTTGCGGCCTAACGCTTGCTGACCTTCTCTTGACATCTCATCCAGCGGACGGGTAGAAACATGGGTACGCCAACTAGGCAAGGAGGCCGTACCCATGTCTAAGACCCCTTATTCGCTCACCGACACCGCCATCAAACACACCCTGCGCGACGCTAAAGGCGCCCTGAAGGCGCAGAAGCTCGTCGACGAGAAGGGGCTCTTCTTGTTGGTCAAGCCGACAGGCGCGGCTTTATGGCGGTTTCGTTACGTGTTACGGGGAAAAGAGAATTCAGTCAGCCTCGGCAGCTACCCTGACACCTCGCTCAAGCGTGCGCGCGAAAAGCGCGATACGGAGCGCCGGCTCATC
>DATCDX010000009.1:0-3396 GCA_036510475.1 Steroidobacteraceae bacterium | reverse complement strand
CCCGTGGGCCTCGTCACTCAAGTATTCGGTCAAGCCCTCGTACACCCACAGCATGTCACCGCGCATGGGCGTTTGATAGTCGGGGGTGGCGAGGCCCACGGGGCGGCGGTACTTGCCGTTCCAGGAGTGCACATATTCGTGCGGCAGTAAATTCGCTTCCGCGCGGCGAATGGAATCATCCACCAGGGCGCGCAGCGGCGAACGATCATCGCTCGACTCGTGATGTTCGATGCCGTCGGGCGTGATTTGATCCGTCAACGCCCACAGGAATTCATAGTGAGTGTAATGCGTCGCGCCAAAGAGCGCGGTCGCCTCTTGCACCAGGCGCCGATAGTGCGCCTGCGTTTCGGCGCTCATGTTCAGCGCCACCGGTGTATCGGCGGCGACATGTAATGTCACCGCCGGCGCGCCGCCGAGCGCGAAGTCGCGAAAGTAGCGTCCGGCCAGCAGCGTCGAATCGACCAGTGTCGTCAACGACACCGGCGCAAATTGCGCCTCACCGGGAGTGGCGGCGATCGCCTTTAGCGCGGTCGCAAACTTCCAACCGGCGGGCAAGCGCACTGACGCCTGGTAGGTCAAATCATCGCTGCGTGCGCCGGCGGGGTACAGCAGCAGCTGATTCCATTCGAGAATCAACAGAGATTCCGTTGCCTCGCGCGGTACCTCCAGGCCCTGGACCACGCCATCGGGCGCAGGGGCGGTGAGCATCTCCAGATCAACGCCGAGGCTCGTGACGCCGGGCGGGATCTGTAAGTGAAACGCATTCATGTCGATGTCATCGCGGCGCCACGGCAGCGCGCGACCGTTGACCGTAAAGCGCGGACCGGCGAGCGAAGTGATCGGGCCCGCGGGGCTATGATAACCGGGCAGCCATTTTGGATATACCAGCGTCAAGGGTCCGGCGCTTACCGGCAAGCGCAGATGCGCCGACATGATTCCGCGCGGCGCTTCCCTCGCATCCACGTCGATGGAGGCGGGCGGTGCAGACGCCTCCGCTGCGGCCATCGCCGCGCAGCGAATCGCCCCCAGCAGCAGCAAGGACGCAGCCCACAAAACACCGGTCAGCCGTCGATTGTTTGGCGACATCACTTAGAAACGATACCGTAGTGCGAGTTCGTAGAAGCGTCCCACCGCGCCGGCCTGATCGAGCGATGGATTGTAGTTGGTCCCGCCGTAGGTGACGTCGTTGAGGGGTGCCAGCCGATTGGTCAGGTTCGTGACCGTGCCGTTGAGCTGCAGATGATCGTTGAACTGCCATTGTCCATAGAGATCCAGGTAGGTGAACGAAGCGATCAAGCAGTTGGCATTGGTGGCGCCAAGCTGTATGCACTGTGTACCGGAGGTCGATTCGTCGAATCCCGCCATGCTGCTGCGGTAGTGGACGATCGCGCCCGCCGACACATCGCCGAGAGTCCAGTCGAGCGTGAACGTACCGCGGATGCGCGGAGTACCGACGGCACCGCCGATGGATGTCGGCCCGGCGGTACCGGCGTACTCGTAGGTCTGGTCGCCGTTGATCGGATCGAAGAAGGTTTGCTCCGACTTGAACACGTAGGTCACCGACAGATTTGGAGTCAGGAATCCCCACGCCCCGAGTGGGATGCGGCTTTCCGCGGCCAAATCGATGCCGGAGGTTTTCGAGTCGGCGGCATTCACGTAGGGCTGCGGGTAGTAGATGATGGGGCCGGGGTAGTTGGTGCCCGGCTGCTGCACGCCGCGTACCGGCGGTATGAGACCGAGCGGCGCCGGCACGATCTCCTGATCGCGGCGGATATAGAAGTAGTCGAGGGTCAGGTTCGTTTGCTTCACCGGCTCGAAGACAAGACCCAGTGTGTAGCTCTTCGATCTCTCGGGTTTCAGGTTCGGGTTGCCGACGCTGAGCGTTGCGGCATAGCCCTGTCCGCAATCCGAAGGTTTGCCGGTCTCGGGGCAACGCAGCGTATCCACCGGCGCGGTGGTGGCGGAGCCTGTGCCGCTGTTGCCGGACTCGGCGATGCCCGGCGCGCGGAACCCTTCAGCGAAGGTGCCGCGAAGCGCGAGCTGCGGCAGCAAGGTCCACTTGACGCCGAACTTCGGTGTGAACGAGGACCCATAGGTATTGTAGTGATCAACGCGTCCTGCAATGTTCAACTCCAGCGAATGCAGCAGCGGGGCGGAAAACTCGGCGAAGGCGGCCGATATGGTTTGCGAGCCGTTGGCGTAGGCGCTGCCGTCCATGATGATATCGCCGGCTGGTGCGTAAGGTTCACCCGGGTTGTCCTGGCGCAGCTCCCGGGCCTCGGCGCCGATGGCCACCGCGAGCGGCCCGCCCGGCAATTGAAAGAGATCGCGCGTCGCGTTGGCGGAGATATACGCCAGTTGCGATGTCGCCGTGTCCTGCGTCTGCGGCGCCAACTGGGGGTAGATCGACGGCGAGTTAAGATGCGCATTGGCGCCGAATTGATAGCTTCCGTTGGCGAGCGCCGCGTCGAGGAGGCTCGCGCGTATGAAGCCATCGTAGGTTTCGTGCGTGGCTCCCTTGATGAAACCAATGCTGAAGTTCGTATTCCAGGCGCCCAGGGTGCCGGTCACGTCGTTGACGACTCGAAACACGTCGGTGCTGTACTTGATGATCTGAGGCCCGAAATCCGTCAAGACGGCATTGAGCAGGGCCGGCTGGCCGATGTAATTCGCGAAGTTGGCGCCCTGCGCCGTGTAGTACGTGCGCGCAGCCGCGAAGTAAGGGCTGGCTGGGTTGAAGGGGTTCTGCAATGAGCCGCTGGGCACCACGATCTGCGTCGTAAAGGGATTGGTTTGATCCACCAGCACGCCGCCTGATCCAACCCAGGTAGAAGGAATGGTGACGGGACCCGTGCTGTAGGCATCGGACTGCCGGTACTGCTCGGCCTGAGAGTTGAAGAACGAGACGCTCAAGGTGTTGCGCCAGCTGTCCGCGAGATTCTGGGTCCAGCGGCCGGTGAGGTTCAAGCCTTCGGTGCGTGGCTGGACCTTGTTATAGGCATTGGTGTTCCAGGTGCAGCCGCCGGAGTAGTTGAGGTTCTGGGCGGCGCATCCCGGCAGCAAATAATACCCGGCATTGGGGTCGCCGTTCTGAACCGCATTCTGCGGCGCTACCATGCCCGGCACGGTGAAGGTATTGTTGTTGGGATAAGCCTGCTGGACGATGCCGCCGTTCTTGTCGGGGCCGCCATAGGGTCTCAAGTCCATATTGCTGAGATAGGACGGGCGATCGTTCTGCGCAATCGAGGCCTGATGGCGATATTCAACATTGAAGTAGACGTTATGGCCGTCCTGCGCCAAATCGCCGAAGCCGAATAGCGCCGATAATCGCTGTGTCAGACCATCGGCTTTGTAGGAACCGCCGAGATCGGTGGAGACCTCGAAGCCCTTGAACTG
>DATCDX010000008.1:0-18958 GCA_036510475.1 Steroidobacteraceae bacterium | reverse complement strand
CGTGCGGGGTCAGATCAAGGGTTGGGAATGACGCCGTCCTATTCTTGCCAGGCGCGATCCAGAATCGCATCCACATTGAGAGCCGCGCCGCCGGCGCCGAATACCGCGCCCCAGCCGGCCTCGCCGGCCAATCGAGTTGCGCAAAACCCTTCCGCCACGGCGCTCGTGGCGGGGCCCGTCGCCGCGCCCAGCAACAAGCTCGCCTGGGTGAGGGTCACGAGCATTTGCGTGAAGCCGCGTGCATGCGCTTCGCTCAATGCCGGCCGGTCGAGCGCGGCGGTGAAGCGCTCGAATGCCGCATCGAAATTGCGATGGCGGCCACGCCCCACGGAAAGCTCACGCAGCACGGCCTCGCGCGTGGTGGTCGATTTGCCGAATGCCCGCAGCACATCCAGGCACATGATGTTGCCCGAGCCCTCCCAAATCGAATTGACCGGCATTTCGCGCGCCATGCGCGCCAGCGGCAGCTCTTCGGTGTAGCCGTTGCCGCCCAATACTTCCATCGCCTCGGCCGCTAGTTCACAGCCACGTTTACATACCCAGAATTTTGCGGCGGAGGTGAGCACCCGGCGCAAAGCGATCTCGCTTTGGGCCTCGCTGTCGAAGGCCCGCGCCAGGCGCAGGCTGATGGTGGTGGCGGCCTCCGATTCCAACGCCAGATCGGCGAGAACGCTTTGCATCAGCGGTTGCTCGATCAACCGGGAGCCGAACGCCTTGCGATGGTGGGCGTGATGCAGCGCCCGCACGACGGCCTGGCGCATCATCCCGGCGGTGCCGGTGATGCAATCGAGCCGGGTGTAGGTGCCCATCTCCAGTATGGTCGGGATGCCGCGGCCCTCGTCGCCCATGAGATGTCCCCACGCGTCGATGAATTCCACCTCGGAGGAGGCGTTGGAGCGGTTACCGAGCTTGTCCTTGAGACGCTGAAGGTAAATGCCGTTGCGCTTGCCGTCAGGCAGCCGGCGCGGCATGAAAAAACAGGACAGACCGCTCGTCGTTTGCGCAAGAACCAGGTGGGCGTCGCATTGCGGAGCGGAGAAGAACCATTTATGACCGCTGATGCGATAAGTCCCATCGGCGGAGCGCACCGCGCGAGTGGTATTGGCGCGCACATCCGAGCCTCCCTGCTTTTCGGTCATGCCCATGCCGATCAGCCCACCGTGCTTGGCGCTGATGGGGATGTCGCGCGCGTCGTATTCACGCGAGATCAGACGCGGCACCCACTCCAAATCCAGCCATGCGTCGCGGCGCAGGGCGGCAATCGCGCCATAGGTCATGGTGGTTGGGCACAGCGTGCCGCATTCCACCTGCGCTTGCATCAGATATCCCGCGGCACGCGCCGCGTGGGCACCGGGAATGAAGCGGCTGTCAACGCGTTCCCATGCCCCGGCGTGATAACCGCGTGCCACGATGCCGCGCATCAAGGCGTGCCAGGCCGGATGGAATTCCACCGCATCGATGCGTTCGCCCTGCACATTGAAATTGTGCAGCACCGGCGGGTAGATATTTGCAAGGCGCGCATCTTCAAAGATCGCCGCCGTGCCGAGCGCGGCGCCGGCGTCCACGAGGTCGGGGGCGGCCGCGCCTGCGCCTTCGCGCTGTACCGCCTCCTGCAGCGCCGGGTCGCTCGTAAAGAGGTTGTAGTCCGCCAGCGGCGGGGTCTGGTTGAAAACGGCACCGGCGGAAAGTGGATATTCCATGATCAACTCGCTCCATGAGGCGTATGGGCCGATTTTCGGCCTTTTCTCCGGCAACGCAAAGAAACGGTCGCGGCTACCGCCGTGGGGGTTCCGCTACCTGCGCTATTGCGTGCAACCGGCCGGCAGTGCTAAATTCATGGTCAATGTGCATTTGCGCCCGCAAGTTATTCGCCAAACCCTGCAGTTCCGCGCTGCTGGGTTCGCTTGCTCTGCTGCTGCGCCGCTAGGCGCCACATCCCACGCGCTATCGGTCGGCGCTTACAAGACCGGAAAAGTCCTTCGAAATGCGCCCTCGGTTAAGAGCAATGGCGCTTTAAGTCAGTCTTGTCATGCGCGAATGAGAGAACCCTATGTTGTCCAAATCTTCGACTAAGTACCGCCCCTTTACCCCTGTCGATCTCGCCGATCGAACCTGGCCCAGCCGCGTCATCGGCGCGCCCCCTACGTGGTGCACCGTCGATTTGCGGGACGGGAACCAGGCCCTGATCGAGCCCATGGATGCGGCGCGTAAACGCCGCATGTTCGACATGCTGGTAAAGATCGGTTTCAAAGAAATAGAAGTCGGATTTCCGGCTGCCTCGCAGACCGATTTCGACTTCGTGCGCGAAATCATCGAGCGGGGTCTGGTGCCGGACGACGTCACCATTCAAGTGCTTACTCAGGCGCGTCCCGAACTCATTGCCCGCACCTACGAGGCACTTAAGGGCGCGCGCCGCGCGATCATGCATGTCTACAACTCGACGTCGGTGGCGCAGCGCCGTGTGGTATTTCGCTTGGATCGCGCCGGCATCGTCGATATCGCGGTTCGTGGCGCCACCGCCGTGCGCGAACATGCGCTGCGCAACCGGGATACGGAATGGGTGTTCGAATACAGCCCTGAAAGCTTCACCGGTACGGAACTCGATTTTGCCGTGGAAATTTGCGACGCGGTCAATGCGGTATGGGAGCCGACGCCGCAGCACAAGTCGATTCTAAATCTGCCGTCGACGGTCGAGATGGCGACGCCCAACGTGTACGCCGATCAGATCGAATGGTTCTTGCGGCATGTGAACAAGCGCGATTCCGTGATTCTCAGCGTGCATCCACACAACGACCGCGGCACCGCGGTGGCGGCGGCGGAGTTGGCCGTCATGGCCGGCGCGCAGCGGATCGAGGGCACGCTGTTCGGCAACGGCGAGCGCACCGGCAATGTCGACATAGTAACGTTGGCTCTGAACCTTTATTCGCAAGGCATTGATCCAAAATTGGATTTCTCGAACATAAATGAGGTGGCGCGGTGCGCGGAAGCCTGTAATCAACTGCCCATCCATCCCCGCCACCCCTACGTCGGCGACCTGGTATTCACAGCGTTTTCCGGTTCCCATCAGGACGCCATCAAGAAGGGCCTCGCTGCGAGAACCGAGGCGGATTTCTGGGATGTGCCCTATTTGCCGATTGATCCTTCTGATTTGGGCCGTTCCTACGATTCGATCATTCGCGTGAACAGCCAATCCGGTAAGGGCGGCGTGGCGTATCTATTGGAGCGCGACTATCAACTCGTGATGCCGCGGCGGCTGCAGATCGAGTTCAGCCAGGTCGTACAAGCCACTGCAGATATCACGGGTAAGGAACTGACTTCGCAAGAATTATGGGACCTCTTTAACAGCGAATACTTTAATCCGCGCAGCCCTTATATCTATCGCTCTCACCAACTCGCCGCTTCCACCGACGGCGCGGATAGCGAGCGCCTGACCCTGCAAATCGAGAATGAGGGACGGCTTCAAACCTGGCATGGACAGGGATCCGGGCCGATCGACGCCATGGTCAACGCCATTGCGCTGCCGTTCGATGTGCTCTCTTATGAAGAGCATTCCCGTGGTCACGGCAGTGCCGCGAAGGCGGTGTCCTATATAGAAATCACCACTCGTTCGCGGCGCACCTTGTTCGGCGCCGGTATGCACCCCAATATCATTACTGCCTCATTGCTGGCGATCTTGTCGGCGGTGAACCGCGCCGTCGCCATGGAGGCATTGCCGGCCCGCGCCGACGCGGCGCGCACCGGCACCTGATTCGCTGCGCCGCAGCAATTGGGCCGCTATCCAACGGCCCGTTTTGCTGTTCGGGCTTGGATTCGCTCTCGACTGACGAAAGTGATCGTGCTAGTTGAATGACGGGCAGAATCGGCTATAGTGCGCAGCTTCATAGACCTTAAGCTGATCGATCCTATTGATTTCAAGGGCTTTTCTCGAACAATGCGCGAACGCGAAGACGAACACTTTGATATTGACGATGAGTTTCTTGGGGAAGCCGAAGAATCCCACGACTTCGATCCCCTGTTGGAGCGCACTGAACGGCGCCCCAAGGCCGTTGCCGTCGCCAAACGCGGCAAGGCCGCCTGGAGTCGGGTGGAAGACGTAATTGCCGAGCGTCAGTTGGAAAAAGAGCTGCGCGATATCTTCGAAGACGACTAGCCGACTCTAGGCTCCCATTCTTGAAAACCCCGATCGCGAGGCGCGGGGCGGGAGCCTCAAGCCAGAACTGAAATCACATGCGCGTTTACGTCCGTGCTAGAACATAGTCAAGCCTGGGTTGTGCTCAAGTTCGGCGGCACCAGCGTGTCGACTGCGGAGAATTGGCACAACATTGCAACGGTGCTGCGCGCCCGCATGGCCGCGAACTTCCGGCCGGTGGTGGTTCATTCCGCGCTTTCCGGCATCACCGATCGACTCGAGTCACTGCTGTCCGCCGCAATGAGCGGCACGCACGCAAAGGTCCTTGAGCAAATCGAAAGCCGGCACCGCGATCTGGCGCAGCATTTGGACATCGTTCCCTGCGCGCGCTTCGATGCCTTCATGCAAGAGTTGCGGCGGATGGCGGATCTCCTCTCCGTTAGTCGCGATCTCTCCGATGGGTTGCGCGCCCGCGTGATGTCCATGGGTGAACTGCTGGCGACCACGCTGGGCGCGGCATTTTTGAATGCGCGGGGTATCGGGACGACATGGGCCGACGCGCGTCAGGTGCTGCGCGCCGAACATCGCCACGGCGCCACCCTGCAGGCGGCCCTGTTGTCCGCCACCTGCGATTTTGCTCCGGATGCGCGTTTGCAGGCGCAGTGGCAGGCGCTGGATCAGGTGGTGATCACTCAAGGGTTCATCGCAGCCAACGATGCGGGCGATACCGTGCTGCTCGGCCGCGGCGGCTCGGATACATCCGCATCCTACTTTGCGGCCAAACTCAGCGCCGCGCGCCTGGAAATTTGGACCGACGTACCCGGTATGTTCAGCGCGAATCCCCGCGCCGTGCCGACCGCCAGGCTGTTGCGCGCGTTGCACTATGACGAGGCTCAGGAAATCGCCAGCAACGGCGCGAAGGTACTGCATCCGCGCTGCGTTCTGCCGGTCCGTCAATACAGAATTCCGTTGCATGTGTATGCCACGCAGGCTCCGGGTCTGGAGGGCACCATCGTGTCCGAGAATGTCGCCGATAGCGCGGCACAGGTCAAAGCGATCGCCATCAAGAAGGGCATTACCCTGGTCTCCATGGACAGCCCAGGGATGTGGCACCAGGTGGGCTTTCTGGCGGATGCATTCCAAATATTCAAGCAACAGGGACTGTCGGTCGATCTCGTGTCCACGTCCGAGACCAATGTCACGGTGTCCTTGGACCCGACGGCCAATACCTTGGACGCGGCGGCGCTGGCGCGCTTGACCGCGGCGCTCGGGGAACTGTGCGGGGTGGAAATCCTGGGGCCATGCGCCTCGTTGAGTCTGTTGGGACACAACATTCGCGCCATCCTGCATGAGTTAGGCTCGGCCTTCGAGTTGTTCCAAGATCAAAAGATCTATCTCGTGACGCAGGCGGCCAACGATCTGAACTTCACCTTCGTCATCGATGAATCTCAAGGCGATCGTTTGGTGCAGCAATTACACGAACGTCTGATTCAGAGCATCGGCTCGGACAAGGTGCTGGGACCCACCTGGCTGCAATTGTTCGCCGAGGAAAAGGACACGGTACCGGTCGTGAATTGGTGGGAAGCGCCGCACAAGCGCCGCCGTTTGCTCGACATTGCGGCGCGCGAAACGGCGGCGTTCGTCTACGATCAGGCGACGCTGGACGCGTCCATCGCCGCCGTGCTGCGGGTCAAATCGGTCAAGCGCTGGGCGTATGCCATGAAGGCCAATTGGCATCCGCAGATACTGCGGCGCATATACGCCGCGGGGCTGACGCTGGAGTGTGTGTCGCGCGGTGAACTCGATCATGCCTTTGCGCAGGTGCCTGATCTTAAGCCCGAACGCGTGCTGTTCACGCCCAATTTCGCGCCGCGCGCCGAATATGAATATGGCTTCGCCAAGGGCGTGCGGGTCACCTTGGATAATCTCTTCCCGTTGCAGATGTGGCCGGAGGTGTTTCGCGGTCAGGAGATATTCCTGCGCATCGATCCCGGATTTGGGCGTGGCCACCACCCGCATGTGCGTACCGCGGGCGCCCATTCAAAATTCGGCGTGCCGCTCGGTGAGGCTGACGCATTGGTTGCGCTGACGCAAAGCGCCGGCGTGCGGGTCACCGGACTGCATGCACATACCGGCAGCGGCATTTTCAACGTGGACAATTGGACCGAGACCGGCGCGCTGTTGGCGGATCTGGCGGCCCGATTTCCGCAGGTTGCGGTGGTCGATTTGGGCGGCGGCATCGGTGTACCCGAACAGTTGGGCCATGCGGAAATCGACTTGAGCGCGCTCGATCGCGGCGTCGCCGGACTCGCACAGCGCTTTCCTCGGATCGAATTCTGGATGGAGCCCGGCCGATTCCTGGTGGCCAAGGCCGGCGTGCTGGTGGCGCTGGTAACGCAACTGAAGGGCAAGGGCGACGTGCAATACGTGGGCATCGCCACCGGCATGAATTCTCTGATTCGACCCGCGCTGTACGGCGCCCACCACGACATCCGCAATCTGACTCGTCTTAAAGAGCCCATGAGCCATCGCGTCAACGTGGTCGGCCCGATCTGTGAGAGCGCCGATCTGCTGGGGGCGGATCGCTGGCTGCCGCAAACCAGCGAGGGCGATGTGATCTTGATTGCGACCTGCGGCGCCTATGGCCGCGTCATGGCCTCGAATTACAATCTGCGCGCCCCGGCCCCAGAGTTTATGATCGAGTCATGAAACAGGTCGGCATCATCGGTTGGCGAGGCATGGTGGGTTCGGTGCTCCTCGAACGAATGCGAGCGGAGTCCGACTTCGACCTGGTCGATCCCACCTTCTTCAGCACCTCCCAGGCCGGCGCCCCGGCGCCCGACATCGGGCCGGCCGGCACGGTGCCGCATGCGCCCGTGGCGCCCGCGAAGGCACCGCGCGGCAACGGTGCGCGCGATAAGGTTCAGGACGCCAACGACATCGCGGCGCTCGCCAAGCTGCCCATGCTCATCAGCACCCAGGGCGGCGACTACACCCATGACATTCATGCGCGCCTGCGAGCCGCCGGCTGGCAGGGCTATTGGATCGATGCGGCATCCAGCCTGCGCTTGCACAAGAATGCCGTGATCGTCTTGGACCCGGTGAATTTGCCGGTGATGCAGGCGGCGCGCGAGCAGGGCGTGAAGGATTTCATCGGCGGCAACTGTACGGTGTCACTGATGCTGATGGCGGTCGGCGGGCTGCTGCGGGCGGATGCGGTGGAATGGATCACGGCCATGACCTATCAATCGGCGTCGGGCGCGGGTGCGCAGAACATGCGTGAGCTGATCGAGCAGATGGGCGCAGTGCATCGCTCGGCCTCGCCGCTGCTTAAGGATCCGGCCGCCGGCATCCTCGACATCGATCGCGCGGTGAGCCGCTCGCTTGCCAGCCCCGAGTTTCCTCGAGAGCACTTCGGCGTGCCGCTGGCCGCGAGTTTGATTCCCTGGATCGACAAGGACCTGGGTGACGGTCAGAGCCGTGAGGAATGGAAGGCGGGCGTCGAGGCCAACAAGATCATGGGTACCGAGGCTAAGCCCGTGCCGGTGGAAGGCATCTGCGTGCGGGTGGGCGCCATGCGTTGCCACGCACAGGCGCTGACCATCAAACTGAAGCGCGATTTGCCGCTGGCCGAGGTGGAGCAATTGATTGCCGGCGGTAATCCCTGGGTGCGAGTGGTGCCGAACGATAAGGAGACATCGATCCGCGAGCTCTCGCCGGCAGCGGTCAGCGGCGGTTTGGGGATCCCGGTCGGACGCTTGCGCAAGCTCGCCATGGGCGGGGAATATCTGTCCGCGTTCACGGTCGGCGATCAGCTTCTCTGGGGCGCCGCCGAGCCTCTGCGCCGCACTATGCGTTTCCTGCTTCCGTACGTGTGAGAACCTGAATCGGTGCGGTCGTCCTCTACGGTGACCACATCACCTCGACGGGTGCCTGGGTTTGCCGCAACACGGCGCGCACCGGCATGTCTTGCTCGGGACCCGTCGCACAGGCGCTGACGTAGGTGCGCCACTTCGCTTCCCCGGAGATCAAGATCACCACACGGCGGGAATCGAGGAGCGCCGTTAAATTCAAGCTGAGGCGCGGCTGCGGCGCGACCGGAGCCCACATGCCGACGCAGGCCGCTGCGGCGGCCGGATTGAGCGCGCTGGGTAGATTCGGCGAACCGGGGAACAAGGAGGCCGTATGCCCGTCGTCGCCCATGCCAAGCAGCACTGTGTCAAAGGGCCGCGGCACGCGCGCGAACGTCTCC
The DNA here is from genome assembly GCA_036510475.1 of Steroidobacteraceae bacterium. Classification (GTDB taxonomy): domain Bacteria; phylum Pseudomonadota; class Gammaproteobacteria; order Steroidobacterales; family Steroidobacteraceae; genus Bog-1198. Next base: position 10,577 of record DATCDX010000008.1, on the reverse strand, counting down.
CAAGCGGACACCGCGCCCAAGTCCGGAGTGGGAGCGCCGTTTTTCAGGCCGAGGAAACGTGCGGCGGCGGCCTGATCCTTGATGAGCACATCGCGCACCAGCCGTTCGTTGCTCGCCGCATCGCTGGGTTCCACCCAGCGCTCATCGGCCAGCGCGATGCAGACGCGGGACCAGTCGAGCGACTGCGTGCGCAGGATTTCGAACAACCGCAGCGGCGATCGGCCTCCCGATACGACCAGGCTGGCAAGCCCCCGCGCCGCGATGCCCGCCGCCAGTCCGGCCGCGATTTGAGCCGCGAGTTCGCGCGCCAGCCGCTCGCCGTCGGTGTAGCGTCGTGCGGCCTCAGAGTTCATCATGCCAGGCGAAGCCGTCGCGGCCGATCAAAGCGCTGGAGGCCGCGGGCCCCCAGCTGCCGGCGATATAGATCTTCGGCCGGTCATCATATTTTTCCCAGCCGGCGCGAATCGGATCGATCCAGCCCCAAGCGGCGTCGAGTTCGTCGCGACGCATGAACAGCGTCAAATTCCCTTTCACGGTGTCCATGAGCAGGCGCTCATACGCGTCCAAACTGCGGGTCTTGAAAGTTTCGCCCAAGTCGAGCGCCAAGCTTACGGGCTTCAGACGCATGCCTTCACCCGGGTTCTTCGCCAAGATGGTCAGCGTAATGCTCTCGTCCGGTTGCAGCCGGATCACCAGCTCATTGGCCGTTTGCGTGGTGGGCGGTCTTTCAAAGATGGGATGTGGCACCTCTTCGAAGGTCACCACGAGTTCCGTCAAATGCTCTTGCAGCCGCTTGCCGGTGCGCAGGTAAAAGGGCACCCCGGCCCAGCGCCAGGTATCGATTTCAGCTTTCAGCGCCACGAACGTTTCGGTGCTGCTGTCCGGGGCGATATCGGCCTCTTCCAGAAACCCTGGAACGGGTACACCGCGGACCGCGCCGGCCTTGTATTGGCCGCGAACCGTCTTGGTCAGCACATCGCGGTCGCGCAAGGGGCGCAGCGCCCGCAGGACTTTGAGTTTTTCATCGCGCACGGCATCGGGGTCGCTGCTGGCCGGTGGTTCCATCGCCATGATGCACAAGAGCTGCAGTAAATGGTTTTGCAGCATGTCGCGCACCGCGCCGGTCTGGTCGTAGAAATGCCCGCGCCGCTCGACGCCGAGTTCCTCGGCCACGGTGATCTGCACGTGTTTGATCAAACCGCGGCGCCACAGCGGTTCGAACAGCGCATTGCCGAAACGCAGCGCCATGAGGTTTTGCACCGCCTCCTTGCCTAGATAGTGGTCGATGCGGTAAATCTGTTTCTCGGCGAACACCGCGCCGACCTGGGTGTTGATGAGATCGGCGGAGGCTGTGTCGTGGCCCAGCGGTTTCTCCAGCACCACCCGCGACAGAGGCGTGACCACGGCGGCTTTGGCCAGATTCTGGCAAATCACTGAAAACAGGTTCGAGGCCGTTGAAAAAAAGAACACGCGCACATTATCGTCGCGGCCGTGCAGCAGCGACTTGAGCGCAGCGTAGTCCGGCTCGGCGCCGGCATCCAATTTGACGTAGCTGAGCAAGCCGCTGAACGCCGCCCAATGCGACTCGTCGAATTCCTTGCCGAGAAATTGCCGGCAGGCAGATTCGATTTGATTCAGATATTCACCTTGCGACAGCGCGGTTCGGGCAATGCCGTAGATGCGCGACTCGGCGGATACCTGCCCGGCCGCGTGGCGCCGGTACAGGGCGGGTAGGAGTTTGCGCGTCACGAGATCGCCGGTGCCGCCGAAAAGTAACATGTCGAACGTCGGTAGTACTGCCAATGAAATATCCTCTATCTGCCGGCAGCGGAGCGTAGCATCTGCACCTGCGTTCGCAAGGCCGGCTCATGACCCTGAAGACATTCATCGAATTCTCCGGCTGGATGGCGGCTCTGCTGATCTTGGGCTCCTATACCTTGTTGTCTTTCGGCAAAATACAGGCGCGCTCGCCCCTCTATCAGTGGATGAACGTCTGCGGCGCGCTCGGTTTCATCATCAATTGCGCCTGGAACGGCGCATGGCCGTCGGTGGCCCTGAATGTGGCGTGGATGGCGATTGCCTTCTATGCACTGCGGCGTAATCGCCGATGTGACGCGCCCCTGTCACGGCCCGAGCGACAGGTGTAGCAAATATGACACGCTGGTCTCGGCTGTGTGGCCGTCGAGTCTCGCGGTTGGCCCTCCGAAACGCAGTCCAGCCACAGACTTGAGCTGTGGCACGGGGCTTGCTTCCGCCTAACTGTTAAAGGGGGATGTGTTGTTGGGAATATCCAACAAGGCATCCTAAAGTAGACGAAACATGCCTTATGGCCAGGGGGAAGCGATGCATAGCAGAACTACATCGGCGTTTGCACTCAGCGTTGCGATAGCGGCGGCGTGCGGTACGACAGCGGGTGCGGTGGACTTTACCACTGCGGACGGAGCGTGGAAATTCTCCGTCGACGGTAACGTCAACGTCGACTACATTTATTCGAGTTGTCAGTCTTCGACTTCGGCGGAGCCCATCGTGACCGTAGGCGGAGCCTGTACGGGCACCGCCAGCGGCAGCAGTGTATCGAACATAGGCAACGGACTCCTGCCCGCTGCGATTAGCTTCGGTATCAGCACGACGCAGAACGGCTATGACATTTCGACCCATTTTGGTCTGTATCCCGGCATCGCCACCAATGATGGCGGCAGCCCTAATCTGCAACAAACCACCGCCAATACCAACACCGCCTTGGGCACGACCGGTCTCGACGTACGCCAGGTGTACATGACCTTCGGCAACAAGGACATGGGTACATTTACTTTCGGCAGAAATTTCGGCCTATTCGGTTTCGACGCCATTATCAACGACACGACGCTGCCCGGCGTCGGTGTGGCCGGCAGCGCCTCCAGCGCCACGCCGGCCAACACCACGTTGGGCTCCATCGGCTTCGGCTACATCTATACCGATACGTTGGCGCAGATGGATTACACCACGCCGGATTTTGCCGGGTTCAATGTCACATTGGGTATATTCGACCCGGTCAATTCATTGACCGAAGCCGGCACCGCGACGCCTAAAAAGGCGCCCGGTTTCCACGGCAAAGCGACCTATACCACTCCCATGGGAAGCGATGCAAAGCTGTACTTGTCCGCGTCATTTTTAACGCAGAAGCAGAACTATGTGGCCGGCACCATCCCGGGCTCATTCAATAGCACCGGATTCGATGTGAACGCGAAGGTGGATGTCGCGGGCTTCGAGTTCTTCGGCTCCTACTATCATGGAAAGGGAATGGGGACCACGGGATTGTTTGTGCTCGCGGACGACGGCTTCGGCAACGCACGCAAATCCGACGGCTACTTGCTACAGGGCACGTACAAAATCGGGGCGGTCAAATTGGGCGTGAATTACGGGGTCAGCAAGTTGGATTACGCCAACAACGCCGACCAACTCGCCATACCGAACTTACTGAGCGAGAACAGCAAGGTGACCGGCGGCGTGTACTACTCGCTGACCAAGAACCTGACGCTGTTGGCCGAGATCAGCAGCGTCAAGACCCAGGCGCATAACGATTTCGAGAACAAGAGCACCAACGGCAACGTGGGCGCCTACCTGGGGTTCTAGGAACTACGTTGGTCGCCGGCCGGCACCTGTGTAAGGTGCCGGCACCGCGTTTGGGTGACCGGCATCGGCGTTGGCGCCTGCGATGGCGTCGGTCGTCTGCGACGGCCGGGTTATTCAAGGGCCGCGGCACGCGCCGCGTTCGGCGTGGCGGGATTCGAGTTCGGCGATGACCTGCGACAGCGACAGGCCCTTGGCCTTGAGCAGTAGCAGCGTGTGGTACAAGAGGTCCGCGGCTTCGCCGACGATTTCTTCGTCGGATTGAGCGACGGCGGCCAGCGCCAATTCGAGTCCCTCCTCGCCAACTTTTTGCGCGACGCGCCGGGTGCCTTCGCCCAGTAGTTTGGCCGTATAGCTGCCAGGCGGCGGTGCGGCGATGCGCTGCGTAATGATCTGTTCCAGCGTACCCAAGAATGCGACTTGGCTAGCCGTCGCACGGGGCGCGTCCGCGCCCCAACAGGTCGGCGTGCCGCGATGACACACGGGTCCTTGAGGTTCGGCCAATATCAGCAAGGTATCGCCATCGCAATCGGCGGCGATCTGCCGCAATTCGAGGAAGTGGCCCGTGGTTTCGCCCTTGGTCCATAAGCGTCCCTTGCTGCGGCTCCAAAAGGTGACGCGGCCGCTCAAGCGGGTTGCGGCGAGCGCGTCGCGGTTCATGTAGCCCAGCATCAGGACCGCGCCGCTGCCGGCATCTTGCACGACGGCCGGCAATAGGCCATTGCCCTTGTCCCAATCGAGGTTAAGCGCCCCATCCAGCTGCTTGTCGGCGGTCATGGCCGCACCTCGATGCCCCCGGCCCGTAGCCGTTTTTTAAGGTCAGGAATCGCAATTTCTCCGGAATGAAACACGCTTGCTGCGAGTGCCGCGTCCACTCCGGCCGATTGGAATACCTCCGTAAAATGCTCTGGTGTGCCGGCGCCACCCGAGGCGACCAGCGGCACCCGGCAGATGTTGCGAACGGCGAGCAATTGGGCAATGTCGTAGCCCTGGCGCACGCCGTCGCTGGACATGCAATTGAGCACGATTTCACCGGCCCCACGTTGCTGCGCCTCGATCACCCAGTCCACGGTCCTGCGCGCGGTGTCGCGCGTGCGCTTAGCGTCGCCCGTGAACTGCTGCACCCGATAGTCCGCATCGACGGTTTGGCTATCGACGCCTACGACCACGCATTGCGCGCCGAAGCGCTCGCTCAAGGCGTTGATCAGTTCCGGCTGGGCGAGCGCGGGCGAATTGACGGAGATTTTCTCTGCGCCCGACGCCAATACCTGTTCGGCTTCCGTCACCGAGCGAATGCCTCCGGCCACGCAAAACGGGATGTCGAGCGTGCGCGCTACCCGCGTGACCCAGGAGCGGTCCACGATGCGGCCTTCGGGGCTCGCGGAAATATCATAGAACACGAGCTCATCCGCTCCCGCGTCCCGGTAACGGGCTGCCAGTTCCATGATGTCGCCGACCACGCGGTGATCGCGAAAACGCACGCCTTTGACCACCTGGCCGTCGCGCACATCGAGGCAGGGGATTATGCGTTTGGCAAGAATGGCTGCAACTCCTCGGCTGGGATGAGATCGTCGAGCAGCGCCTTGCCGCTGATGGCGGCGGCAGCGCCCGCCTGATTCAAAGCATGCAAGTCGCCGCCATCCCGTATGCCACCCGAGGCCTGCCACTCGATGTGCGGATGGCGGCGCACCGCCTGCGCGTACAGGTCGGTATTGGGCCCGGTCAGCGCGCCGTCGCGGCCGACATCCGTGCACAACACATGCTTGAGTCCGGAGCCTGCAAAATTTTCAACCGCATCCCACAGCGACAGTGCCGATTGCCGCTGCCAGCCATGGGTGGCCACGCGCGGCGTGCCGCTGTCCAATCGCACGTCGAAGGCAAGCGTCACGCGCTCCGGGCCGAATTGCGCAAGCCAGGTGCGCACCTGTGCCGCATGCGTCAGTGCGGCACTGCCCACCACCACGCGCGCGACGCCCAAGTCCAGCATCCGTGTGACGGCGGCGACATCGCGCAAGCCTCCTCCCACCTGCAATTTGACGGCTTTCTGCGCCGCCAATTCCACGATGATGGCATGGTTGCCGAGACTGCCGTCGCGGGCGCCATCGAGATCCACGATATGCAACCAGTCGGCGCCCAGGTCACGATACTTCGCCAGCAACAATCGCGGCACCCAGTCGTAGCGGGTCTCGGCGTTGAAGTCGCCGTGCAGCAGGCGCACGCAATGCCCGGCTCTCAAGTCAATCGCGGGAATCAGGCGCATGGGTTATTCGATCGCGAGGAAGTTCCGCAGCAGGCGCGCGCCCACCGCGGCGGAGCGCTCGGGATGAAATTGCGCGCCGTAGAAGTTGCGCCATTGCACGCAGGCGCTGAAAGGCGCGCCGTAACGGGTGCTGGCGATCGTGGCGTCACTCAAGGGCAGCGCGTAGCTGTGCACGAAATAGGCGTAGTCCTCATTGCGAAGGCCCTCGGTCAAGCGGCAGGGGCGCCGCATATCGAGGGTATTCCAGCCCATGTGCGGCACCGGCCGGCCCGCGCCCTCGATGAAGCGCACGGCGCGCCCGGGGATGATGCTCAGGCAGGGAACCTGGCCCTCATCGGAACCCTCGCACAGCAATTGCATGCCGAGACAAATGCCGAGCACCGGCTGGCGCAAGGTGGGAATCAAGGTATCCAAGCCGCTCTGTCGCAGCCGCGACATGCCGTCGCCGACGGCGCCTACGCCGGGGAGAATCACATGGCTCGCCGCCATAATCCGCGCGCGATCCGCCGATACGTCCGAAGCCACACCGAGCCGCTCCAAAGCAAACTGCAGCGAAGCGATGTTCGCGCCGCCGCTGGCGACGATCACGACCTGCCGCCGGTTCACAAAGGCGCTCACAACGCGCCCTTGGTGGTCGGCAACTCCGTGCCCTCGCAGCGCATGGCCTGGCGCAGGCTGCGGCCCACGCCCTTGAAGCAAGCCTCGATCATGTGGTGCGCATTTTCGCCGCGCACGCTGACATGCAAAGCGGCTCCCAGCGTCTCCGCCAGTGACCGAAAAAAATGCGGCACCAGCTCAGTCGGCAGCCCGCCCACCCGCTCGCGATTGAAGCGGCCCTCCCAGACAAAGTACGGCCGGCCCGAGAGGTCGAGCGCGACCTGCGCCTCGGCCTCATCCATCGCCAGTAAGAATCCGTAGCGCGCGATGCCGCGCTTGTCGCCCAGCGCCTCGCGCAGCGCCGTCCCCAAAGCCAGCGCGCAGTCCTCGATCGTGTGATGTTCGTCGATGTGCAAATCGCCGCTGCATTTGAGATCGAGCGCAAAGCCGCCGTGCTTCGCGATCTGCTCCAGCATGTGATCGAAGAATCCCAAACCGGTGGCGATTGCGCAGGGTCCCGCGCGCGACAGGTCGACCTCGACCCGTACATCCGTTTCCTTGGTCTTGCGATGCACCTGCGCGCGGCGCGTGCGCCCGATGATGCGTTGAGCAATGGCGGGCCAACCCTGGTCGGCGCCGCCGTGCAGACTGACCCTGTGGCCGGCTATCGCCAAATTCGCGGCGAATTCCAAATCGGTGTCGCGGTCGCCGATCATGAAACTGCGCTCCATGTCGAGATCGCCGGCGGCGAGATAGTCCCGCAGCAGGCCGAGTTTCGGCTTGCGGCAGGCGCAGTCCTCGTGCTTGAAATGCGGACAGACGAACACGGCCTCGAATGCGATCCCCTGCGAGCTGAACAGCTCCAAGACGAAGCGATGCGTGCGCTCGAATCGTTCGCGCGGCAGACTCGGCGTGCCGAGTCCATCCTGATTGGTCACCATGACGAAGGCGAAGCCCGCATCTTTAAGGTCCAGCAATGCCGGCATCACGCCGGGCATGAGACGGACCTTCTCCAAGCTGTCCACTTGCTCATCGGGCGGCTCCTCGATCAGCGTGCCGTCGCGATCCAGAAACAGCACGCGCCGGCCGCTCATGTCCGTGACACGCAATCGAGCAGCGCGTCGTTCTGCACACGGCTGCCCACCGAGACCCGCAGCGAGCGCGGCAATGCCGGATGAGCACGCAAATCACGGACGATCAAGCCGCCCGCCATGCTGTCGCGCATGAAACGCTCGGCGTCGTGGCAATCGATCAAGAGAAAATTGGCATCGCTCGGCCAGACGCGTTCGACCAGGGGCGAAGCCGCGAGGCCATGGCGCAAGTATTCTCGCTCCGTTAGTAGCCCTTCGAGCCGCAGCTGCGCGGCGGCAAGTTCCGAAGGGTGGAGAGCCTGCAGCGCCGCTTCCACGGCCGGTTGGGCCAGGGAGTAGGGTGGAATCACGCGTTTCGCCAATTGAATCAACTCAGGGTTGGCGAGCAGCGCGCCGACGCGCGCGCCGGCCAGGGCGTGCGCCTTGGACAGGGTGCGCAGAATGGCGAGCGTCGGGAAGCGCTCCAGCCAGGGTGTCAGGCTCTTGGCGCGCGACCACTCGACGTAGGCTTCGTCGATCACCACGATGGCTTTGCCGTCGAGCGCCCGGCAGAGGCGCTCCAGGGCCGCCTCATCGAACAGATTCGCCGTCGGATTATTTGGCGAGCATACGTACACCAACTTGATGCGCGGCTGCCAAGCGGCGAGCAGGCGTTCCGGATCGATGGCCCAATCCTGCGCACGTTCGAGAGGGATTTCAATCACCTCAGCGCCCTGGATGCGCGCAGCCACCTGGTACATGCCGAAGCTCGGCGCGCACTGCAAAATCGCATCGGCGCCCGCGCGTAAATAGATGCGTGATAGCAGATCGATGGCTTCATCGCTGCCGCGGGTCGCGAGCACCGTCGAAGTGGGAACCTGGTACAGCGCGGCCAGACGTTCGATGAGCGCCTGCGGTTGCGGTTCGGGATAACGATTAAGGCCCGCCGCGGTGGCATCTCCCGCGGGGCGCCACGGCGCTTCGTTGGCATGCAGACGCGTCAGCGTGGGCAGCCAGGCCGCGTGGAAGTAGGGTTTGAGCGTGACGATTTCCGGCCGTGCCAGGGACAGTACCGCGCTCATCGCAGCGCCCCGGCGGTGTCGAGCAGGGCGAAGTCTTCGGCTGCCGCGTCGCCTTCGAATGCCGCGCCGTCATCCAGTGCCGCGAGGCGAATGCTGACCGCCGCGGCGTGCGCGTCGAGTCCCTCCAGGTTCGCCAGCACCTGCGTCGTCCCAGCCAATTCCCGCAAGCCCGCGGGCAGTAGCTCCTGAACCGTGATGCGTTTCTGAAAGTCTTCCAGTGACAAGCCGCTGTACGCCTTGGCGTAGCCGTAGGTCGGCAAGGTATGGTTGGGCCCGCTGCAATAGTCGCCCACGCTTTCCGGCGACCAGTGCCCCAGGAACACGGCGCCGGCGGCGCTGACCCGGCCCAGCCACGCGCGCGGTTCGCGTAGCTCAAGCAGCAAATGTTCGGCAGCGTAGTCGTTGGCAATCTCGAAGGCGGTGTCGAGCGTGTCGACGATCAGCAGCCGTATGTGGCCGATGGACTGCGCCAGGATGCCGGCACGCGACAGCGATGGGACCTGACTCTGCACTTCGAGCGCCACGGCCTCGGCCAGCGCGGCACAGGGTGTCAGAAGCAACGCCTGCGCCTGCGGACTATGCTCTGCCTGCGCCAGCAGATCGGCGGCGATGAAGTCGGCACGCGCGCTGTCATCCGCGATGACCATGACCTCGGTCACGCCGGCCGGTAGATCCGCCGCGGCGCCCGCGGCATCTTGGGCGACCAGCGCTTTGGCCGCCGCGACCCAGGCGTTGCCCGGGCCGAAGACTTTGTCGCACTTCGGTATGGTCGCAGTGCCGTAGGCCATGGCCGCGACGGCTTGCGCGCCGCCGACTTTGAACACCTGTTCGATGCCGGCCTTGCGCGCGGCGACCAGCACCGCGGGGTGAGCGCCGCCGTCGCGGGCCGGAGGCGTGCACATCACACGCACCGGGCAGGCCGCAATGGCGGCGGGGACTCCCAGCATGATGGCGGTGGACGGTAGCGGCGCGGAGCCCGCGGGCACGTACAGGCCCACGGCGCGCAGCGGCACGCTGATGCGCTGGCACCACACTCCCGGCGCGGTCTGCACGCGCAACGGCAGCGGCTGTTGCGCCGCATGGAAGCAGTGCACGGTCGAAATGGCTCGCTCGATAGCCGCATGCTGGACGCTGCTCAAGGCGCTGTCGGCGGCGGCGAATTCCTGCGGCGTCACCCGCAACGAACTCACGCGCACGCCGTCAAATTTCTCGGTCAGCGCCTGGAGTGCGGCGTCGCCGCCGCGTCGTACCGCATCGATGATCTCGCGCGCGGCCGCGGCGATGGGTGCGGCATCGCGCAACGCGGGGCGCCTTAAGGCGTCCTGCCGCTCGGGCGCAGACAGCGATTTCCAGTCGAGAATACGCATGACGGTAGTAAGAGGTCTCTCAGCCAGAATCATCTATGTGCGACGGATAGCTTGGAGGAGGTTGGATCGGACAGACATTTTCCGGAGCGTGAAAAACAGGACGTTTTTCCCGCAGCCTCCACGGACGGATTCACGGCGGTCCGGGAAATGTCTGTCCGATCCAGCCTCTGGCCCCAAATAACATCATAGTTCACAAATAACCGCCCCCGCTAAGCCAACATCTTCTCAACCGGGAGCACCAGCACCGAGCTTGCGCCGGCGCCCTTGAGTTCTTCCAGTGTCTCCCAGAACACGTTTTCCCGGCAAACCGCATGCACCGCCACCCGGTCGCCGCGGCCTTCGAGCGGAATCACGGTCGGCGCCTCACTGCCCGGCAATAGTTTGGCGATCGCGGGCAGGGCGGAGCGCGGTGCGTGCAGCATGATGTACTTACTGCCCTTGACCTGTTCGACGCCGTCGATGCGCATCAGCAGGCGCCGCGTCCATTCCTGTTTTTCCGGCGGTATCGGCACGGGCGTGCGAATGAGCACAGCCTGACTGTCGAGCACCACCTGCGCCTGGCGCAAATGATTCGCGGCCAGCGTCGAGCCGG
>DATCDX010000007.1:0-4971 GCA_036510475.1 Steroidobacteraceae bacterium | reverse complement strand
TGGCGCGATCGTTGTTGCGATCGACGTTGTATTCGCGCTGAATGCGAAACAGCAGGAACAATTCGTAATCCATGGACAGGCCGAAGCTCAGGCAAAAAACCATCATCGGCACTTCGAGCGGGATCGCGGCGAATGGCCGCTCAAGCCCGACTAAACCATTGAGCCAGCCGAGTTGGAACACGGCCACCACGGCACCGATGCCGGCGCCCACGGCCAGCAAATTCATGATCACGGCCTTGAGCGGCAACAGATAGGAGCGAAACGCGATGAACAGCATCAGCAGCGTGGCGCCGATGACGAAGCCGAATATCTTGGGAAAACTACGGAACATGTAGTCTTGGAAGTCATTGTGTTCGGCCGGCGCGCCGCCGATGCTCACGGTGAACGGCCCAGCCGGCGCGATCGTCTGAAGGTCCCGCGTGAGCCGCTCGATCTGCTTCAAGGGAAGTCCATTTGCCGGGTCGATCTCGAACAGGGCGGCGCGCCGGTCGTGGCTCAGGTACAGCTCGGCGATCGAGGGCTGATCGCGCAGCGCCTGCTCAATGTTGCCGTACAGCGCGGTGTACTCGGCAATGCCCAATCCCTTACGCAGCGTGACGGGCGAGGCGACGGCGCCGATGCGCGGGTCGCGTTCGAGCCGTCCGGCATAGTTGATGAGCGACTTGAGGTGGGAAGCGGCCAGCACCGGTGCGCCGTCGATCGAGCGGACGATGGCATAGATGGGCATCGAGGCATTGTCATTGCGGACCGCGGTGAGAATGTCGGCGCCGATCCGCGACTCCGCGGTGCGCGGCAAAAACCAGCGCTCATTGGTCACACCGCTGTTCGCCGCCAGAATGGGCAGTGCCATCGCCATCACGCAGCTGCCGGCCACGATCAATGTCACGACCGGATGCTTGACGATCCACTCGCCGAGCCTATGCCAGAACGCGGTGGTCATGCCTAAGCGCATACGCCGCGGAATCACCGACCAGCGTTCGATATAGGGCCCGAGCAGGACCAGGGCCGCGGGCAGCAGCGTCAGCGCGGCAAGCACTGAAATGCAAACCACCAACGCGCCGCCGATGCCGGCGCAGCGCGTCTCGAGGATGGGGCTGAACAGCAATCCGAAGAAGCCGATCATGACGGTGAACCCTGACCAGGCGATCGTCTTGCCGGCCTGTCCTACGGTCGCCGCCATGGTTTCGGCCACGGTGGCGCCAGGCGCGTGCTCTCGATAGTGAGTCACCATGAGCAGGGAATAATCGATGCCGATGGCGAGCCCCACCATGGTCACCACATTGCTGAGAAGGTTCGATACGGGTACCAGCTCCGCTAGGACGAACGCCGCGCCGAGCGCGACGGTGGTGGTGGCGAGGCCCATCACGAACGGCAGACTGGCGGCGACCAAGGTGCCGAAGGCGACCAACAGGATGACCAAGGTCAGCGGCAGCGCGCGCTTTTCGGCGTGATCGCCACCCGTGGCGCTCAAGGAGTTCACATCGAAGTCCGCCGCCGCGCCGCCCGTCACCGCCAACTGTGCGGTGGGGTCAAGGGCCTTAAGCTCCGCGCGCCGCGGCGCCAGCGCATCGCGGATCGCGACGACGGCCCGCTGCTGCTCGGCACTGCCGGTGGCGGCAAGCCCCACCAGCAACTGGGTGACATGGCCGTCCGCCGAGCGCATGCGCGAATCGTGTGTGTCGGCGTAGCTCGCCACTCGGCGCACCTCACGCAGTCCGGCGAGCGTAGCGGAGACGCGCCGCACCCAGGCAAGATACGGATCCGAATCGATCTGTAATTTGGGGGATGACACCGCCACCAGCAGCGGATCGATGAACGGGTTGTCGAATTCGTTGCGCAACGCGTCGGCTGCCTGGCTCGAGGGACTGCCGTCGATGCCGCCGGCGCCGCCGACCGACACCTGCGGCAGTTTGTGCGCACCCCAGGCACCGAGCGCGATCGCTACGAGCCAGGCGGCGAGCACGCGGCGCGGATGCGTCGCCACCCATCGGCCCAGCCTGAAAAAGGTCGGATTCATAGTCTTTTTGCCCTACGCCATGAGTGAACGGCGGATTTCATTTTGATGACAGTGCGCAAACTGGCGTAAAATTCTGCCCTACGCAATCGCGCATGTCGCGCAATTTTCGCATCCTAGCCATGTCAGAGACCGAACATCTTAATTTCGCGGGCGCCGCGGCCCAACGTCCCTGGGACGCGCGGCTGGCACGGCAGCTGGTCACTCCTCTGTTGGATAGCTGGGTCACGCCGAATCACCTTACCACCGTTCGTCTGATCGTCGGCGTCGCGGCCGCAGCGGTCTTTCTGCCGGGAACTTACGGCTGGTCGAATCTCGCCGCGCTATTGCTGATCCTGTCGAATTTCCTCGATCACACCGATGGCGAACTGGCGCGCATTAGCGGCAAGTCCAGCCGGATCGGACATGTGTACGACATCGCCAGCGACGCCGTGGTGACGATCCTGTTGTTTATCGCGATCGGCGTGGGCGTGGGTACGAGTGCCAACGCGGGCGCGGGTGTGGCCGCGACTGCCGGCTCGAGCGCGGCTGCGGCATTCGGCAGCGCGCCGCTGGTTGTACCGGCCGCCCTCGGCGCGCTGGCCGGCGGCGCTGTCGCATTGATTTTCTTCCTGCGCATGCGCATCGAGGAGATGGCCGGCAAAGCCGGCACTCAACAGACTTCGCTCGGCGGCTTCGAGACGGAGGATGTGCTGTATCTGCTGCCGCTGGTGACTTTATTCAATGCGGTCACCCCGTTTCTGGCCGCCGCCGCGATCGGTGCGCCGCTGTTCGCCATTTGGGTGGTGATCGACTACCGCAAGGTGAGGCGTGATTTCAATCGATGACGCCGCCGCCGCGTCCGCGCCTCTGGCCGAGACGCTGCCCGAGCGAACGATGCTTGACCAACTCGAGCGGTTCGATCCGCAGGCGCTGCGGCGGCAGTTCGCGGAGCAGGGCGCATTCCTGTACTTGCAAGATTTCCTGACGCCCGACGTCACGGCACGATTGGTGGCGGCGGTGGCGGCCGTCAAAGCATCCGTCAACCGCAATTACCTGCCGGGACACAAGCAAGGAGGGGCAGCGTCTCGCCACGCCATCGACCGGTTGGCGCCGTTCATCGGCGAGTTGTATCGCTCGACGGCCCTCATTCAGTGGTTGGGGGAACTGGCGGACGAGCATCTGCAGGTTTCGCCGAGTGAAGACCCGCACGCCTATGCGCTGTATTTTTACACCCGTCCCGGCGATCACATCGGTTGGCACTATGATACCTCGTACTACGCAGGGCGCCGGTATACGTTGCTGATCGGTGTCATCGATGAATCGTCCTGCCGGCTGGACTACGAATTGCACACGCGCGAAAAGGGCATCGCGGTGGTGCATGGATCTGTGCGGATTGCGCCGGGTGGCCTGGTGTTTTTCAACGGCGATACATTGCGTCATCGCATCACGCCATCGGCTGCAGGTGAGATGCGCGTGTCGTTGACCTTCGAATACGTCACGAACCCGCGGATGCGCGCAGGCTGGCGGCTGATTTCCAACATGAAGGACGCGGTCGCGTACTTTGGCTTTCGACAGGTGTTTCGCCGCCTCGCGCGGAGTCGCACCGGGCGCGCATGACACAGGCGGCGATTTGGCTGCTGTCGGCGGGAGTGCTGCTGTTCGTCGGCGTGCTGGCGTCGCAGGGGCTTGGCGCAGTGTTGGCGACCTTGGCGCTGGCCGGCTGGGGGCTGGTGCTGGTGGCGGTATTTCATCTGTTGCCGCTGGTGCTCGACGCCGCGGCGATTCGAGTGCTGTTTACCGGCTTGGGCGCGCGCGGTTCCATGCGCGATGCGCTGCTCGCGCGTTGGGTCGGGGAATCGGCCAATAGCCTGATGCCGGCCGGACAGATCGGCGGCCCGGTGTTGATGGCACGCCATCTCGCGCAGCGTGGCTTGGCGCTGGGGAATGCCGCCGCTGCCATCACCGTAAGTACCACTCTGCAGACTTTTGCGCAGATTATTTTCGCTCTGGCCGGGCTTGCGCTGCTGGGCGCGCAGGCGGGCCACATCTCGCAACACACGTTACGGGTGTCGGCGCTGATCGCAAGCGGCCTGCTGGCGCTGCAGGTGGGCGGCTTTTATCTGATGCAGCGGCGCGGCTTGTTCGGCAAAGCGATGCGGGCGGTCAATCGCTTCGCCGGCAAGCGTGATTGGTCGCGATTGATGAGTCAGGCTGAAGCGATCGATCGGGCGGTGCAGTGGACCTACAGCCGCGGCGGTCCGGTGGCGGCCAGTTTTTTACTGAGCTCGATCGGGTGGGTGGTCGGTACCGGCGAGGTCTATTTGATCACGCGGTTGCTGGGTCATCCCGTCAACTGGGGGAATGCCTTCGTGCTCGAAAGCCTGGGCCAAGCCATTCGCGGCGCGGCGTTCGCCGTACCCGGCGCGCTCGGTGTGCAGGAGGGTGGCTATCTACTGCTGGCGCCGCTGGTGGGTTTGCCGCCCGATACGGCGCTGGCGCTGTCCTTGGCGAAACGCGCACGCGAACTTCTGCTGGGTCTGCCGGGGTTGTTGTATCTGCGGCTGGCTCCGGTATTGTAGCGTTCTCATGCGCGCCATTATTCTAGCCGCGGGTCGCGGTTTACGTCTGCAACAGTCCGAAGATCAGCAACAGCCCAAGTGCCTGTTGCGCTTCGACGGCATGAGCCTGCTTGAACGGCATCTGCGCCTGCTGAAGCACGCGGGCGTCGAAGAGATCGTCGTGGCCGCGGGCTTTCGCCACGAACTCATCGAGGCGGAGCTTGACCGGCTTAAGTGGCGGCCGCGCCCGCAGGTCGTGCTGAATCCGCGCTTCGATCTCGGCAGCGTGCTGACCGTTCACACCGTTGCCGACGCCATGACGCGCGGCGGCGACGTGTTGTTGATGGATGCCGACGTGCTGTATGACCAGCGCATCGCCAACGCGCTCGTGGCGGGCGCACCGCCGGTGAATCGCCT
>DATCDX010000006.1:0-24348 GCA_036510475.1 Steroidobacteraceae bacterium | reverse complement strand
TTCAAGTCCCGACACGGTCTTGGCGTCGTTGCGCGCGCGACCCATGAAGTACATTTCGACGCCGGATGCGGGTTGAAATCCCAGCTGGGTCAATTGTAACTGGGAGATAGCCTCGGCCACGAACCAGGGCGCAAAGCCGCCGAACATGCCGAGGTCAATCCCGACCCCGTGGGCCAGCGCGTCGGCGCGCCCGTAGCGCTGCGTGCCCAAGATATCGGGTAGTGTCTTGCCCTCCGGCAGAGAGGCGCTGGCGAGCATTTCTGCCTGCACCTGCACCGAATCGATCTCTTTCAGATTGATTTCCATCACCAGCGACTTGGAACTGGCGTAGGCAACCTGCACCGTTTCAGCGAGGGGGTAGTCGCTCGGGCGAAGCACATGAATGGAACCGAGCAGGTACACCGTGTTGTGTTTGCCGTGCACCTCCCAGAGCGAATGCAGCGTGCCGGCGCGCGCCGTGACCGCGAGCAGGCAATAAAGCGCGAGCCCAAGTGCTACGCCTGAGCCGGACGATGAGAAGCGGCGCATGCGTCGTGTCGAGCGCCTAGCGCGCCGCCGCTTGTTGCATGGACAGAGATTCGAGCCAGTGGACTTGGGACTCGATGCGGCCATCGGCGTGCAACTCGAAACTTCGATACGCGGGAGGACGAGAGTCCACGGCGTAGCGATCGCTCTTGGGCAGGAATTGAGCGCCGGTCGATGGCGTCGCGAACAGGCGGACAGCACCGCGTTGGCCATCGTGCACCTGGTGGACGTGACCCCACACCACGGCGCGGACTTGAGCGTGCGCATCGATGATGCGCCAAAACTGCTCGGCATCCGCAAGCCCAACGCCGTCCAGCCACTGGCTGTCCATGGCGATGGGGTGGTGATGCAAACACACCATGGCGTGTTTCGCGCAAGCAGCGAGTGCAGCGTCGAGGCGCGCGAGTTCGCTCTGGGTGAGGCGGCCGCCGACGTGCCCGGGGTGGTAGCTGTCGAGCATGATGAATTGCCAATCGGCGATTTCATGCGCACCGCAAATTCGAAACGGCGCCTGGCCCAATTCGCGGCGCATGGCCTCGGGCTCGTCGTGATTGCCCGGAATGCATAACACCGGTTTTTGCAGGCTGCCGAAGATGCTGCGAAAACGCAGATAGCCGGAGCTGTCGTCCTGGACCAGATCGCCGGTGACCAGCACCGCCGAATAATCGGGGACGCGTGCAAATGCCTGATCCAGCACCGAGCGCAAGCTCGAATCGGTTTCTACGCCGCGCAACCGGCCGGCGGCGTTGCCGTATAGATGGGGATCAGTGATTTGTAGAATTTGCATGGTTGAAATGGTAGCAAAGCGTCGCTGTGGCGACGGTGAACTGGGTCATGGCGGCAGTCAAATGCGTTATACATAAATAGACTGCATTTGTGTGAACGTGTTCCGTCGTCAATTCGCGACCCATATCGCGCTTCGCGAATGTCCTACAGGAAAACGCGTATTTGCTGGTAGGGGTCGCATCGAGGACAATACGCGACCTGTCTCACGTTATATAAAAGAAGTCCCTCATGCCCAGCCGTCGCGAGCTTGCAAACGCCATTCGAGCCCTGACGATGGACGCCGTCGAAAAGGCCAATTCGGGTCATCCGGGCGCGCCCATGGGGATGGCGGATATCGCCGAAGTGCTGTGGCGCGACGTGCTTAAGTTCAATCCCGCCAATCCAACCTGGTGGGATCGCGACCGCTTCGTGCTGTCGAACGGCCATGCGTCCATGATGCAGTACTCGGTGCTGCATTTGACGGGATATCCATTGTCGATGGATGAGCTGCGGAATTTTCGCCAGTTCGGCTCCAAGACGCCGGGTCATCCGGAACGTGAATTGCATCTCGGCATCGAGACCACCACCGGCCCCTTGGGGCAAGGTTTGGCCAACGGCGTCGGCATGGCGTTGGCGGAGCGCTCACTGGCGGCGACCTACAATCGGCCGGGCCACACCATCATCGATCATCACACCTATGTTTTCGTCGGCGACGGCTGTCTGATGGAGGGCATCTCGCACGAAGTGGCGTCGTTCGCGGGCACGCAGCAGCTCGGCAAGCTCATCGTTATTTACGACGACAACGGGATTTCCATCGACGGCAAAGTGCGGGGCTGGTTCGCCGACAATACGGTGCAGCGCTTCGAAGCCTACGGCTGGCATGTGCTGCCGCATGTGGACGGTCAGGACAGCGAGGCGATCAGTGCGGCGCTGGCCGCGGCGCGGGCGGTCGGCGACCGGCCGTCGTTCATCGACGCCAAGACGGTGATCGGCTGGGGGGCGCCCAACAAACAGGGCACGCAGTCCATGCACGGCGAAGCCATGGGCGCGGCGGAGATTGCCGCGACCCGGACGCGTTTGGGATGGACCTCGCCGCCGTTTGAAATCCCCGCCGATATCCGTGCCGCCTGGGACCGGCGCGAGAAGGGTGCGCGCGCGGAACAGGAATGGCGCGGCAAATGGGCGGCGTACCGGCAAGCATTTCCGGAACTCGCGGCTGAGCTGGAACGGCGCATGGCCGGAGACTTGCCGGCCGGGTTCGATGCAGCGGTGCGTGCCTATGTCAGCGGCGCGCAGTCGGAGGGCAAGGCATTGGCCACGCGTCAGTCCTCGCAGGCGGCGCTCAATGCCATGGGGCCAAAGCTTCCGGAACTGCTGGGCGGTTCGGCGGATTTGACTCCCTCGAACGGCACCCTGCGCAAGGATTCGGTGGTGCTGACCCCGAGCGTGCCGGCCGGCAATTATGTGCATTTCGGCGTGCGTGAATTCGGCATGTCGGCGATGCTCAACGGAGTCGCCGCGCACGGTGGCTTCATTCCCTACGGCGGAACGTTCCTGACTTTCTCCGACTACGCGCGCAATGCAGTGCGCATGTCGGCGCTGATGCGCCTGCGCGTGATCTTTGTCTATACGCACGATTCGATCGGCCTGGGCGAGGACGGTCCGACGCATCAGCCGATAGAACACCTGGCGAGCTTGCGGGTGATTCCGCATCTCGATGTCTGGCGGCCCTGCGATGCGGTCGAAACCGCGGCCGCCTGGGGCGTCGCCATCGACAATCGTGAGGGTCCCACCTGCCTGGTGCTGACGCGGCAATCGGTGATGCATGAGGCGCGGGACGCTGCGCAGGTGACCGCGATCGCGCGTGGCGGCTATGTGCTGATCGACTGCCAGGGTGAGGCGGAGGCCATCGTCATCGCCACCGGCTCCGAGGTCGGCATTGCCGCCGAGGCGGTGCGCGCGGTGAATGCGAAAGGACGCAAGGTGCGGCTCGTATCCATGCCGAGCGTGAATGCCTACGAGCGGCAGGACGAGTCCTACAAGCAGAGCGTGCTACCCGCGGGCGTCACGCGCCGCGTCGCGGTCGAGGCCGGGGTGACGGCGACATGGTGGCGGTACGTGGGTTTGCAGGGACAGGTGGTGGGGATCGAGCATTTCGGCGCGTCGGCGCCGGCCAAGGAGCTGTTCCAGCGCTTCGGATTCACGGCGCAGCACGTGATACAGGCGATCGACACGGTCTTGTCAAACGATTAATCGGCCGGGGTCGCCGCGACCCCGTTTATAGGTGGCGCGCAGCGCCTAAGCAAGGGCGCGCAGCGCCTAGCAAGGGCGCAGCGCTTAGGAGAGACGATGGCAATCAAAGTGGGTATCAATGGCTACGGGCGTATCGGCCGCAACATTCTGCGGGCGCTGTATGAAGGCAAACACGCCGATGCGATCAAGATCGTCGCGATCAATGATTTAGGCGATGCCAATACGAATGCCCATCTGACGCGCTTCGATACCGTGCACGGCCGTTTCCACGGCGACGTGCATGTGGACGGCGACTCGATGGTGGTCAACGGGGACCGCATCCGCGTGGTGGCGCAGCGTGATCCGTCCAAACTGCCTTGGGGCGAGCTCGGCGTGGATTTCGTGCTGGAATGCACGGGTTTGTTCGCCAACAAGGCCAAGGCGTCGCAGCACATCGCGGCGGGCGCGAAGAAAGTCGTGATATCGGCGCCAGGCGGCACGGATGTGGACGCGACCATCGTGTACGGCGTCAACCACGGCATCCTGAAATCCAGTCACACAGTGATCTCGAACGCGTCCTGCACCACGAATTGCCTGGCGCCGCTCGCCAAGGTGCTGCACGAGAAGGTGGGCATCGTGGCCGGCGTCATGAACACGATTCACTCCTACACCAACGATCAGGTGCTGACGGACGTGTATCACTCGGATCTGCGCCGCGCCCGATCTGCGACCATGTCCATGATTCCGACCAAGACCGGCGCCGCGGCGGCCGTGGGTCTGGTGCTGCCCGAGCTTGCCGGCAAGATCGACGGCTTCGCGATCCGGGTGCCGACGATCAACGTCTCGCTGGTGGATTTGAGCTTCACGGCGGCGCGCAAGACCACGGTCGAGGAAATCCATGCCACCGTCAAAGCGGCCGCCGGCGGCGCGCTCAAGGGCATCTTGGCCTACACCGACCAGCCGCTGGTGTCGGTGGATTTCAACCACGACCCCGCTTCGTCGACCTATGATTCCAGCCTGACCAAGGTCATGGAGGGGAACCTGGTGAAGGTGTGCGCCTGGTACGACAATGAATGGGGTTTTTCGAACCGCATGCTCGATACCACCATGGCTTGGTCCAAAGCCGCCTGAAGCGAAGCTGGCCTAAGCCCTTGAAGATCATAAAAATGTCGGCTCTGGATATTAAGGGCAAGCGCGTCTTGATTCGCGAAGACCTGAACGTGCCCATTCACGAGGGCCAAGTGACCAGCGATGCGCGGATTCGCGCGGCGCTGCCCACCATTCAAGCGGCGCTCGGCGCCAAGGCGCGCGTGCTGCTGATGTCGCATCTGGGCAGGCCGCAGGAAGGCGTATACGCAGAGGAGTTCTCCCTCGCACCGGTTGCTAAGCGCCTGGCGCAGTTACTGGGCGTGCCGGTGGCGCTCAAAAAAGACTGGCTGGGCGGGGTCGAAGTGGCTCCCGGCGAGGTAGTGCTGCTGGAGAACGTGCGTTTCAACAAGGGCGAGAAGCAGGATGCCGACGATCTGGCCAAGCAGATGGCGGCGCTGTGCGACATCTACGTCATGGATGCCTTCGGCACGGCGCATCGCGCCGAGGCCAGTACACATGGCGTCGCCAAGTACGCGCCCGTGGCCTGTGCGGGACCGTTGCTGGTGAGCGAGCTATCGGCGCTGGAAACGGCGCTGGAGAATCCGGCGCGGCCGTTGCTCGCCATCGTAGCGGGTTCCAAGGTGTCGACCAAGCTCACGGTTCTCGAATCCTTGCTGGACAAAGTCGATCAACTGATCGTCGGCGGCGGCATTACCAATACGTTTCTCGCGGCGCTCGGCCACAATGTCGGTAAATCGTTGTATGAGCCCAACATGCTGGATATCTGCAAGCGTCTGCTCGCGCAGTCACAAAAACGCGGCATCGTGATTTCCATGCCCACCGACGTGGTGGTGGCCACCGAGTTCTCGGCCAAGGCGGAAGCCGACGTGAAAGCGGTGGAGGCGGTTTCGGCCGACGACATGATCCTCGACATCGGCCCGGATTCAGCCGAACAGATGAGTGTGCTCATCGCAGCGGCGGGTACGATATTGTGGAACGGCCCGGTGGGTGTGTTCGAATTCGAACAGTTCGGCGAGGGGACACGCACGCTGGCGAAGGCGATCGCGCGTAGCAAGGCGTTTTCGCTGGCCGGGGGCGGCGACACGCTCGCCGCCATCGAGAAATACGGCATCGAGGACAGCATTTCCTATATATCGACAGGCGGCGGAGCGTTCCTGGAGTTCGTCGAAGGCAAAAAACTCCCCGCCGTGCAGATACTGGAGCAGCGCGCCGCATGAATCCCCTGCTCAGACGAACCAAGATAGTCGCAACCCTGGGCCCCGCGACGGATGATCCAAAGGTGCTGGCGGAAGTGGTGCGCGCCGGCGTGGACGTGGTGCGCCTCAATTTTTCGCATGGCGCGTCCGCCGACCATGGACGCCGGGTGGAACTGGTGCGCGAGGCCGCCCGGCAGGCGGGCCGCTACGTGGGCGTGCTCGGCGACCTGCAGGGACCGAAGATCCGCATCGACCGATTCGTGGCGGGCAAAGTCCAGCTCGCCGACGGCGCCGAGTTCACGCTGGACGCCTCGCTCGCCGTCGATGCAGGCACCGTGGATGCGGTGGGGATCGCCTACAAGAAATTACCATCGGATGTATTCGCCGGCGACGTGCTGTTGCTGAACGACGGGCAGATCAGCCTGCAGGTACTGAAGATCGACGGTCCGCGCATCAAGACCCAGGTATTGGTCGGCGGCGAACTCGGCAACAACAAGGGCATCAACCGCCAGGGCGGCGGTCTGTCCGCCGGCGCGTTGACCGACAAGGATCGCGAGGATATCCGCACGGCCGCCGCACTCAAGGTCGATTACCTCGGCGTGTCCTTCCCGCGCGATGCCGCGGATATGGACGAAGCTCGCAAGCTGCTGCGCGCCGCCGGCGGCCACGGACTGCTGGTGGCGAAGATCGAGCGCGCCGAAGCCATCGAAAATTTGGCCGCGGTGGTGCGCGCGAGCGACGGCGTGATGGTGGCGCGGGGCGACCTTGGCGTGGAAATGGGCTATGCGGAGCTGGCCGGCCTGCAAAAACAGATCATCCAGGAGGCGCGCCATCAGAACCGCGTGGTCATCATGGCCACCCAGATGATGGAGTCGATGATCGTCAATACGATTCCGACGCGCGCCGAAGTGTCGGATGTGGCCAACGCCGTCATGGACGGCACGGACGCCGTGATGCTGTCGGCCGAAACCGCCTCCGGCAAGCATCCGGTGAAAGTGGTGGAGGCCATGGCGCAGATCATCGTCGGCGCCGAAAAGTATCAAGTCGCGCATGTGCGGATCAGGCAGCGCAAGAGCGGGTATTACGAGCATACCGACGAGGCGATCGCGTCGGCGGTCATGTACACCGCGAACCACCTGCACGTGAAGGCCATCGTCGCACTCACCGAATCGGGCTCGACGCCGCTGTGGATGTCGCGGGTGCGCTCGGACATTCCGATTTACGCGCTGACCCGCCACGAAATCACGCGCAGCCGGGTGACCTTGTATCGCGGCGTTTATCCCGTGGCCTACGATGTCACGGACAAGGGCGAGGCGTTTTACTTCTCAATCTTCCGCCAGCTGCTCGACCTGAATTTAGTGGACGAGGGCGACTTCATCATTCTGACCAAGGGTGAACTGAGCGGCGTCTCCGGCGGCACGAACTCCATGCAAATCCTGCGCGTGGTGCGCAAGTAGCGCCATGGCCGGCGAATTTCGCGGTACTGATCGTTATATCGCCACGCCTGAATTGATGGCGGCGGTGAACGCCGCCATGGTGCTGTCGCGCCCTCTGCTGATCAAGGGCGAGCCCGGAACGGGCAAGACGCTGCTGGCGGCGGAGATCGCCCGTTCATTGGACAAGCCGTTATACGAGTGGCACATCAAGTCGACCACCAAGGCGCAACAAGGGCTGTATGAGTACGACGCCGTGTCGCGGCTGCGCGATTCGCAGCTCGGCGATCCGCGGGTCAAGGATATTCACAACTACATCGTGAAGGGCAATCTGTGGGAGGCGTTCGATTGCGAGGTGCAGCCGGTGCTGCTGATCGACGAAATCGACAAGGCGGACATCGAGTTTCCGAACGATCTGTTGCGGGAGCTGGACCGGATGGAGTTCTACGTCTACGAAACCCGCGAAACGGTGCGCGCCAAGCAGCGGCCGGTGATCGTGATCACCAGTAACAACGAAAAAGAGCTGCCGGATGCCTTCTTGAGGCGCTGCTTTTTCCACTACATCCGCTTTCCGGACGCGGACACGATGACGCAAATCATCGACGTGCATTTCCCCGACTTGAAGCGCGAGCTGCTGAGCGCGGCGCTGTCGACGTTTTTCCGGGTGCGCGACGTGCCGGGTCTGAAGAAGAAGCCGACCACCTCCGAGCTGCTGGATTGGATCAAGCTGTTGGTGAGCGAGGATATACCGCCCGAGGCGCTGCGCAGCGATGACGCCAAGAAGCTGATTCCGCCCCTGTACGGCGCCTTGCTCAAGAACGAACAGGACGTGCATTTGTTCGAGCAACTGCTGTTCCTCAATCGCCGGAATGCTCGTTAGATTTTTTTTCCTGTTGCGCAGCGCCGGTATACCGGTATCCATCAGCGAATTGTTGAGCCTGCTCGAAGCGCTCAAGGCGGGCTTGGCCGATCTGAGCGCCGAGCGCTTCTACCATCTGGCGCGGACCTGCCTGGTGAAGGACGAGCGCTATTACGACCGCTTCGACCGGGCATACGCCGCGCATTTTAAGGGCGCCGAGGATTTGTTCGCCTCGTTGCAGCGTGAATTACCCGCCGATTGGCTTACGAAGCTGGCCGAGCGCACCTTCACCGATGCCGAAAAGGCTGAAATAGAGGCCTTGGGCGGCTGGGAAAAATTAATGGAGACGCTGCGCCAACGTCTCGAAGAGCAGCAGGGCCGGCACCAGGGAGGTTCTAAGTGGATCGGTACGGCGGGGACCTCGCCGTTCGGCGCCTACGGTTTCAATCCGGAGGGCGTGCGCATCGGCCAGGAGGGGCCCAGAAATCGCAGCGCCGTAAAAGTCTGGGACCGGCGCGAATTCGCCAATTTGGACGATGGCGTCGAACTCGGCACCCGCAACATCAAGATCGCGTTGCGCCGCCTGCGCAGGTTCGCGCGCCGCGGAGCGCCGGATGAACTGGCGCTCAAGGACACCATCGACGCCACCGCGCGCTCAGGCGGATGGCTGGACATCAAGATGCAGGCAGAGCGGCGCAATGTGGTGAAAGTGTTGCTGCTGCTCGATATCGGCGGATCGATGGACGATCATGTGCGGACTTGCGAGGAATTGTTCTCGGCGGCGCGCAGCGAGTTCAAGCATCTGGAGCATTATTATTTCCATAATTTCCCCTATGAGGCGTTATGGCGGGACAATCGCCGCAGGTACGACGCGCAGGTCGGCACCACGGAAGTCATGCGAACTTATGGTCCGGACTACAAACTGATTTTCGTGGGCGATGCCACCATGAGCCCGTATGAGATCACCCATGCCGGCGGCAGCGTCGAGCACTGGAATGCCGAAGCCGGCAGCGTGTGGCTGCAGCGCTTGATCAAGCAGTACCCGAAATTCGCCTGGATCAATCCGCAGCCGCGCCCGCGCTGGCGGCAGAGCGCTTCGATCGAAGTGACGCGTGAACTGCTGGAGGGACGGATGTATCCGCTGACCTTGACGGGGCTGGACGATGCGATCGGGGCGCTGTCCTAAGTGACGATCCCGACCGGTGCCGGGCCTGAAAGTGTCACCGGGCCTGAAAGTGCCGCCGGGCATGAGAGCGCCACGGGGCACGAGAGCGCCACGGGGCAATGGCATACCGCCGTCTTGCCGGTCGAGACCACTCAGGTGGGCTTGGTGCTGACCGGCGGCGGCGCCCGCTCGGCCTACCAGGTCGGCGTGCTCAAGGGCATTGCGGAGCTACTGCGGCACGGCTCCGCCTGTCCATTTCCGATCATTACCGGCACCTCGGCCGGCGCCGTCAGTGCGATCGCCCTGGCCTCGGACGCGGCGCATTTCAGGCGCTCGGTATACGCCATCGAAAGAGTGTGGCGCGATTTCCGGGTGCAGCAGGTGTTCAAGGCGGACGCCGTGAGCATGCTGAAGTCCGGGCTGCATTGGATGCTGGCGTTCCTCAGCGGCGGCTGGTTGATGCATTCGCCGCATTCGCTGTTCGACAACGCGCCGTTGTGGAATCTGTTGCGGGAGAAGTTGAATTTCGACGGAATTCCGCGAAGTCTGTACAAGGAACATCTGCAGGCGATCGGCGTCTGCGCCACCTGCTACACGGATGCCGATTCGGTGACCTTCTACGCTTCGGCGTCGGCGATAGCTCCTTGGGAGCGGGTATTCCGCAAGGGTGCGCGGGTGCATCTGACGCTGGATCACTTGATGGCAAGCCTGTCCATCCCCTTCTTGTTCCGTCCCGTCCTGCTGCACGGCCAGTACTACGGCGACGGCGCCATGCGTCAAACCTCGCCCTTGAGCCCCGCCATCCACTTAGGCGCCAATCGTTTGCTGATTATCGGCGTCAACGATCCCCTCGCCTTGGATTCGAACCCCAAGCCGCGTGCGATCGAACCCAATTTCGGACAGGTATTCGGTTTTATGCTGGACTCGTTGTTCATGGACCAGCTGCGCTCGGATCTGGAGCGCATCAGCCGCTACAACGAGAATGCCAACGTGCGCCGCATCGAGACACTGGTGCTGACGCCGTCACGGGACGTGAACGAAATCGCGCATCGCCACGCGCGCGAGCTGCCGCGCAGTCTGCGGGCGCTGTTGCGCACGCTCGGCGCCGGCAACGCCGCCGGCACGCTATTGCTCAGTTACCTGCTGTTCGAACGCGGCTTTACGCGCGAAATGATCGCCCTGGGTCATAGCGACGCGCGGGCGCGCGCCGAGGAGATACGGGCGTTTCTGGCGTTGGAGCACGCGCACCAACACCGGGCATCACGCTAGCCTAGCGCTTTTGCAGTGAATCGTGCCGCGTCAGGACTTGCGGGTAGCTCCTGCGAAAATGCTCGGCGAGTTGTTCGGCGATGTACACCGAGCGGTGCTGGCCGCCGGTGCAGCCGACGGCGATGGTCAGGTAGCTGCGATTAGCCTGCGCGAATTCGCCGACGCGGCGTTCCAGGAACTCGATCAGGTCGGCGATCATGCGGCGCACTTCGGGGTATCCCGCCAGGTATTCCATCACCGGCGGGTCGCGGCCGTTGAGGTGGCGCAGCGCATGCTCCCAGAAGGGGTTCGGCAGATTGCGCACGTCGAAGACGAAATCCGCGTCGCCCGGTATGCCGTGCTTGTAGCCGAACGACTCGAACATCAGCGACAGCCTGCCTTCGAGCCTGCGGTCGATGCGCTCGCGGATCAGTTCGCGCAGGCCGTGGACTCCCATGTGCGAGGTGTCGATGACCAAGTCCGCCGCGGTGGTGATCGGCTCCAGCAGCCGGCGCTCCGAGGCGATGGCCTCGCGCAAACTCACATCGGCGGACACCAAGGGATGCTTGCGGCGCGTTTCGGCATAGCGTTTGAGCAGTACTTCGTCGCTGGCGTGCAGGTACAGGACTTCACAGCTGATGCCGCTGCGCCGCAGTTCATCGACCAGAACCGGAATGGTTTCGATTTCATTGGGCCGGTTGCGCGCATCCAGGCCAACCGCGGTTTGGGGGTAGGTGTCCCCCATACCGCGGATGGTGTGCGAGATGAAGGCCTTGAGCAATGCCGCGGGAATGTTGTCCACACAGTAAAAATCGATGTCCTCCAGCATGTGCAGAGCGACGCTCTTGCCCGAGCCGGACAGTCCGCTGACTATGATCAGGCGCATCGACATGGGTGCGGCCGCTGCTTCAGGACGGCAGGCGCGCCTTGATCACCTCGACCGCATGGTGATCGCCGGCCTTTTCCTTGTGCTTCTTGACACAGCGGTCGAGCTTGTCCGCCAGTCCGTCGATGGCGGCGTACATGTTGGCTTCGGTGGCATCGGCGTAAATTTTATTCCCCCGCAGCATGAGCGTGGCTTCCGCCTTGTGGCCGAATTTTTCCACGGTGAGCACGCAATGAACGTCGATCAGCTGCTCGAAATGCCGTGAGATGCGCTCGAATTTCTTGAGGACGTAGGCGCGGAGCGAGTCCGTGACTTCGACGTGATGACCGCTAAGATCTAGCTGCATGGGTATCCTCCTAAAGGCTACTGCTACGATGCTCGGGCAGCCGCTCGCTTCCGTTCGTTCGACGGAGCGATTTGCATGCCTTCGCGATATTTGGCAACGGTGCGCCTGGCCACCGGTATGCCTTCCTGCGACAGAATTTCCGCAAGCCGGGCGTCGCTGCACGGATTTTCCGGATTCTCCTGCGAAATCAATTTCTTGATTTTGGCGCGAATGGCGGTGGAGGACATTTCTGTGCCATCGGCCGCCGCCACATGACTGGAAAAGAAATAACGGAACTCGAACACGCCCCGTGGCGTGTGCATGTACTTGGCGGTGGTGACCCGCGAGATCGTCGATTCGTGCATTTCCACCGCTTCGGCGACGTCCTTGAGGATCAGCGGCTCCATCGCCTCCTCGCCCACTTCAAAAAAACTGGTCTGCCGCTGTACGATGCAGCGCGCCACCTTGATCAGCGTCTCATTGCGAATTTCAAGGCTGCGCATCAGCCAGCGGGCTTCCTGCAATTGGGTGCGCAACATCGCATGATCGGGCGCACGGGAAATCAAGCTCGCATACGTGTTATTGACGCGCACCCGCGGCACCGTCGCCTGGTTGATCTCGACCACCCAGCCGCGATCGGTGCGGCGCACGAAGACGTCGGGAATCACATATTCGGCTTGGGCCGGGTTGACCGCCGCCCCGGGCCGGGGATGGCAGGAACGCACCAGCGCCAGCGCCATTTCCAAATCGCTTTCGTTGCAGCGCAATTGCCGGCGCAGCAGCGCCAGCTGTTGGCCGGCGACCAGATCCAAGTGTTCGAGCGCGACCCGGATGGCGGTATCCCGGGCCGGCGTGCCCGGATCGAGCTGGCGCAGCTGCAGCGCGATGCACTCGCCCAAGGTGCGCGCGCCGACACCGGCGGGCTCTAAGGATTGTACGGCGGCCAGCACGCGTTCCACGTCGGCCGTCGTCGCCTCAATCTCCGGCAGCAGGCTCAATCGAATGTCTTCCAGTTCGTCCTTCAGGTAGCCGTCGTCGGTGATGGCGTCGGTGATGACGCGCGCGATCGCCATGTCGATCGCGGACAACCTGGCCAGTTCCAGCTGTTCGATGAGTTGTTCTTGCAGAGTCTGGCCATGCCGGTCGCTGAAGTCGCTGTTGCGGTCATCATCGCCCGACCACGAGTTCTCGGACGGGCCGCTGCTGGGTTCCCCCCACGCTTCGTCGGCGATTTCCACTTCCGGCTCTTCGCGCTGGCCGCTGGGGGTGGTGTTGCCGTCGAGTTCGGCGTACTTCTCTTCGGGGACTGCAGCGTCGCGCTCACGCTCACGAACGTCATCGCGCTCACGCAGGTCATCACGGTCACGCAGCGGCTCGGCCAGAGGGTCCAACGTTTCCTCGTCGGCCTCCAGCATGACGTTGGTCTCGAGCGTCTCGCGGACATGCGCCTGCAAGTCGAGCGAGGGGAGCTGCAGCAATCGGATGGCCTGTTGCAGCTGCGGCGTCATGGTGAGCTGCTGGCCGATGCGAAGCTGCAGACTGGGCTTCAACATAGTAATTTCAAGGTTCAAGCCTACAGTTTGAAATCCTGGCCCAAGTACACCTCACGAACCTGTGGGTTGGCAAGAATCTGATCCGCAGATCCGGCGGCGAGCACGCTGCCCTGGCTGACAATGTACGCCCGATTACAGATACCCAGGGTCTCGCGGACATTATGGTCGGTAATCAACACGCCGATACCCTTGTTGGACAAGTGCTTGATAATTCGCTGGATATCGGCCACCGACAGGGGGTCGACACCGGCGAACGGCTCGTCCAGCAAGATGAACCGTGGATCCGCGGCCAAGGCGCGGGCGATTTCCACCCGCCGTCGTTCACCGCCGGAGAGACTCATCCCTAGACTGTCGCGAACATGGCCGATATGCAACTCCCCCAGCAGCTCCTTGAGGCGCGCGGCGCGCTTGACGTCGTCGAGTCCGGGCCGAGTTTCGAGAATCGCCATGATGTTGTCCGCAACCGACAGTTTGCGGAACACCGACGGCTCCTGCGGCAGATAGCCCAAGCCGAGCTGGGCTCGGCGGTGCATGGCCAGGCGGCTGATGTCGCGGTTGTCCAAAAAGATCTCGCCCTGCTCGCAGCGGGTGAGTCCCACGATCATGTAGAAGGCGGTGGTCTTGCCGGCGCCGTTCGGCCCGAGCAGGCCCACCACTTCGCCGCTCTCGACTTCCAGCGACAAATCCCGCAGCACCTGCCGTGATTTGTAACTCTTGGCGAGATTCAAGGCTCGCAACACGCTCATGGTTTGGGGCCGGGCGGCGGCGTGATGATGATGTGCACCCGCTGGGAACCCTGTTCCGAGCTTTCCGCGACGATGTTCTGCGCGCGCACGTTGTATTTCAGCGACTCGCCGCGAATCTCGTTCTGCCCGTCGCTCAGCCACGCATTCTTGGAGAAATGCACCACGCCCTTGGTCACGTCGTAGTCGATCGAATCGGCGCGCCCTTGGGCCACCTTGCCGGTTTTGGCGATGCGCTGTTCGAATGCGGCCGGGTTCCCGTTGACGATGGCTTTGGTCAGCAGTTTCTTGGCGAAGGTGATCTCGGCTTCATCCGAGGTGATCTGTCCCTGATCCATGGTGATTTTCACATTGCCGCGGAACACCCAGTGGCTGTTATCGAAATCCAATCCGGTGGCGTGCGCTTCGTCAGCGGCGACCGACATACTACCTTGGGTGATCTTCACCTTGCGAAATATCAAGTTGTTGTTCTTGTAGTCCAATTCCGAGGACTGCGCGTCCAGGGTAATCGGTTGCTGAGCCGGCGCGGCAATCGCGTGCGCCGACGGTGCCGCGAGCGTCAGCGCGAATGCGAATGTCAGCGCGAATGCGAGCGCCAGCATGAGCGCCCGCGTGAGCCGCAGTACGGGCGCCGGCAGTGCCGGCACGTTACGGGCGGAAGCGGCCATTGACTTTCGATTCCAGGCGCAGCGTGCGCTCTTTCAAATTCGCGACCAGACCGCGCGCGGTCAACGTGCGCTGCCCGAAATCGATCCGCACATCGCTCTTGGTGCTGGCCACGGCGTCGGGCACGTCATAACTTAAGGTATCCGTGTGGATCACGGCCGTGCCGCCACGGCCGGTGGCATCGCCCTGCAGGCGCACATTGCCCTTCACATCGACCACTTTGCCTCCGGGCTGCACATGCGCCACATCCCCCACCATGAGCCACGACTGTCCGTTCGGCGCCTTGTAGTTCACCCGGACGTTGTACAGCGCGACCTCATTGCCGTGGTCGACTTGATCGATGCGCTGCGCCTCGATGCGGATGCTGGGAGCGCCCGCGAGATCATAGTCGGTGAGCACGGCATTCTTGAGATAGTAACCCGGTAAGTCGGCCTGTTTGGCGGCGATTGACGCTAGCGGCCGGTGCGCCGGCGAACTCAATCTCCAGGTGCTGATGCCTAAGGCTATGACCGCCAGCACCGTAAAGACTCTGAACAGCATTAGCGGCTGGGAAAGCGGGCGCGCAGCAGCGCGTCGCACAGTTCGCGCACGGCACCGCAGCCGCCGGCCGACTTGGCAACCCAATGCGCCGCCGACAACACGATAGGGTGCGCATCCGCGACCGCTGCGGCCAGACCGACTGCGGCCATCAGCGGCAAATCGGGCGTGTCGTCCACCATGCAGGCGCAGCTCAAGGGATTAAGGCCCAAACGCTGTGTCAGGCGATACAGCGCAGCCACTTTGTCGCCGCATCCTTGAACCACGTGGCGCACTTGCAGTTCACGCATGCGCGCGGTGACGGCCGCGGAGCGCCGCCCGCTGAACGCCGCGACCGTGACGCCGGCCGCCATCAGCAGTTTGATGCCGTGGCCGTCGCGCGCATGGAACACTTTCAGCGCCTCGCCTCGGCCCGAGAAATACAAGCGCCCATCGGTGAGCACGCCGTCGACGTCGAGCACCAGCGCCTTGATCCTGGCCAACGGCGTCGCCTTGCGCGCCTTCAAAATACCCCCGCGCGCAGCAGATCATGCACATTCAGTGCGCCCACGATCTTCTCGTCCGCATCGACCACGACGAGCGAGGTGATGCGGTGGGTTTCCATGAGGTGCACCGCCTCCGCCGCCAGCGTCGTGGTGCGCACTGTTTTCGCGTGGCGGCTCATGACCTGATCCATGCGGGTTGAGCGCAGATCCGCGGCGCGATCCAGCGCGCGGCGCAAGTCGCCGTCGGTGAACACACCGAGGACATGATTCGCCTCGTCGACGATCGCCGTCATGCCGAGTCCCTTGCGGGTCACTTCCATCAAGCCTTCGGCCAGCGTGGTGTCGGCACGCACCGTCGGCACGTCACCTCCCGTGCGCATCACGTCTTTAACATGCAGCAGCAGGCGCCTACCCAAGGTGCCGGCGGGGTGCGAGCGCGCAAAGTCTTCTTCGGTAAAGCCGCGCGCCTTCAACAGCACCACCGCCAGGGCGTCGCCCACGGCCAACGCCGCGGTCGTGCTGGCGGTGGGGGCTAGATTGAGCGGACAGGCCTCGGCCGGCACGCCGATGTCCAGATGCACCGTCGCGATGCGGGCCAGCGACGACTTCGAGTTGCCCGTAAAGGCGATGAGGGGCACGCCCAGACGCTTGATCACCGGCACGATGGTCAGGATTTCGTTGGTTTCGCCGGAATTGGACAGGGCCAGCAACGCATCATCACGCGTTATCATGCCGACATCGCCATGGCTCGCTTCGCCCGGGTGCACGAAGAATGAGGGCGTGCCGGTACTGGCCAGCGTGGCGGCGATCTTGCCGCCGATATGGCCGGACTTACCCATGCCCGTCACCACCACGCGTCCGCGGCAGTCCAGACAAATATGGCAGGCACGCGCAAACTCCGCTCCGAGACGCGGCAGTTGCGCGCGCAGCCCATCAATCTCGATGCCAAGTGCCTGGCGGCCGAGTTCGACCAGGCCGTCGTCGGTGTAGTCGAGGTCCATGCGCGAATGATACAGCGGTTGCAGAATCCCGCGTGGCATCAGGTTAAGCTTGCATAATTTTCAGGAGCCGGCATGAATCCACAACAGGTAGCACAACTCATCGAAACGGGCTTGGCGGGCAGCCGAGCCACCGTCACGAGCGGCGACAACGTGCATTTCGAGGCGGTGGTGATCGCGGCCGCATTCGCGGGCAAGCGGTCGGTGCAGCGTCATCAATTGGTCTACGGCACACTCGGCGCCGTCGTCGGCAATGAGGTTCACGCGTTGGCGCTGCAGGTATTTACACCGGAAGAGTACGCAGGGCGAAGCGTTGGATAAATTACAGATTCAGGGCGGCATACCGCTCGAGGGAGAAATCCGCATTTCCGGCGCCAAGAACGCCACGCTGCCCATTCTGGCCGGGTGTTTATTGGCGGACGGTCCGGTGACGGTGTCGAACGTGCCGCACTTGCAGGACGTCACCACCATGATCGAGCTGCTGGGGCGTATGGGCGTCTCCGTGACCATCGATGAAAAAATGCGCATCGAGGTCGATGCCTCGACCATTAAAGAGCTGTTCGCGCCTTATCAGCTGGTGAAAACCATGCGCGCTTCGATTCTGGTGTTGGGCCCGATGCTGGCGCGCTTTGGCTCGGCGGACGTGTCGTTGCCGGGCGGCTGCGCGATCGGCGCGCGCCCGGTCAACATCCATGTCGCCGGGTTGCAGGCCATGGGTGCGGACATCCACATCGAAAACGGCTACATCAAGGCCCGTGCCGGACGCCTGAAGGGCGCACATCTCGTGCTGGAAACGGTGACGGTGACCGGCACCGAAAACCTCATGATGGCGGCCACCTTGGCGGATGGAGAGACGGTGCTGGAAAATGCCGCGCGCGAGCCGGAAGTGGTCGATCTGGCCAATTTCTTGAGCGCGATGGGCGCCAAGATCAAGGGCGCGGGAACCGACAAAATCGTCATCGAAGGGGTGCCACGCCTCAACGGCACGCGCTATGAGGTGTTGCCCGATCGTATCGAGACCGGCACCTACCTGGTGGCGGGCGCCATCACCGGCGGTCATATTCGAGTCAAGAACACGCGCCCGGAACATTTGGACTCGGTCATCGGCAAATTGCGCGAGGCGGGCGCCAAGTTAGATATCGGCGAGAACTGGATCGAAGTCGACATGCGCGGGCGCCGTCCCGCATCGGTCGACATCCGCACCGCGCCGTATCCGGCGTTTCCGACGGATATGCAGGCGCAGTTCGCCGCGCTCAATACCGTGGCGAACGGTGTCGGCACCATCATCGAAACCATATTCGAAAATCGCTTCATGCACATGCTGGAGATGCGGCGCATGGGCGCGGAGATCCGCCTGGAGGGCAATACCGCCATCATCAAGGGCGTGGAGCAGCTCACGGCGGCGCCGGTGATGGCCACTGACCTGCGCGCCTCGGCGAGCCTGGTGCTGGCGGCGCTGGTTGCCAGCGGCCGCACCGAGATCGAGCGCATTTACCATATCGACCGCGGCTACGAAGCCATCGAGGAGAAGCTGCAACAACTGGGGGCGAAGATCCGGCGCTCGCCGACTTGACTGGCGGCCAATCGGCTTTCCCACGCTCGGAGCCCGGATCAGGAAGGCCTTCCCGATCTGGCCTCCTTCAATCTATCAGTGTTGCCTCGGCTACTGTGGCTGCACCGGGCGAGTCGGGCGTTCCAGCACCAGCACTTTGAGCTTGTAGGCCTGTTGACCGTGACGGCCTTGGAGTTCCACTTCGACACCGGGCTTGAGCGACGCAACCCGGCTGACCAGATCCTGCGAATTGCGCACGGGTTCACCGTCCAAAGCCGTGATCAGATCGCCGGGGCGCACGCCGGCCTGGTACGCCGGGCTTTTAACCAGGATATTCACCACGGTGACGCCGCCTCCCGCCGTGATGCCCAACTGTGCGGCCTGCTCATCGGACAGGTCCTGCGGCACGAATCCCAGCCAGCCGCGCACCACATGGCCATGCTGCAAAATCTGTTGCATGACGCCGCGCACGAGATTGACGGGGATCGCAAAACCGATTCCTTCCGGTCCGCCGTTGGCGCGATTGAGCACCGCGGTATTGATGCCGACCAGATTGCCGTGGACATCGATGAGCGCGCCGCCGGAGTTGCCGGGATTGATGGCGGCATCGGTCTGGATGAAATTTTCGAAAGTCGCAAGGCCCAGCTGGCCGCGGCCGGTGGCACTCACGATGCCCTGCGTGACGGTCTGGCTCAAGCCGTAGGGATTGCCTATCGCCAACACGATATCGCCCACCCGCAACGTGTCCGAGCGGCCCATGGGCATGATGGGCAGGTGGCCGATCTCCAAGTCGAGGATGGCGATATCCGTGTCCGGGTCCTGACCCACGATGGTGGCATCGGCAATACGGCCGTCCGCGAGCTGTACCTTGATGGAATCCGCCCCCGCGATTACGTGCTGATTGGTCAGAATCGTGCCGCCGGCATCGACGATCACGCCGGAGCCTAAGCTGCGCTCGACGCGCTGGCGGTAGCTCGGCCAGTAATTGCCGAACAATTGTTCGATCGAGGGTCCCTGGGTGCGCTCGGTGACCACGCGCGCGGTGTAGATATTGACGACGGCTGGAGACGCCCTGGCCACCGCGTCGGCAAAGCTTTGCATGACCACGGGGGCGGGCGGCGAAGCCGCCGGAACCTGCGCCGGGGTCACGGTCTTTCCCAAGAGCGCGGGCTTGCACCAGACCACCAGGAACGCGGCCGCCAAGCCGACCACGACGGCTCGGATCAAAAAATTTACCAGGACGCGAGTGCTCTGCAATTAGTATCGCTCATCATGCCTTAAGGGATATTCGCTTATCTGTGTATAATGCGCTCCCAATATTCTTTGGGAAACACTATGGCCATAGGGGTTTACGTGAAGATTTGTCAACATTGCGTAGGGGCATTCGCATGAATGATGAGGTTGACCATAGCCGGCGCCGCTTGTTGACGGTGGCGACAGTAGGCACCGGGGCGATCGGCGTGGCGTTCGCGGCGATTCCTTTCTTGGCGTCTTGGCAGCCGAGCGCGCGCGCCAAAGCGCTGGGCGCCGCCGTCAAAGTGGACGCGTCGAAACTCGATGCCGGGCAGGCGTTGAAGGTGGTGTGGCGCGGCCAGCCGGTCTTCGTCGTGCGGCGAGTCATGTCGAGCGTCGCCGAGTTGGGCAATCACGACGCGATGCTGGCCGATCCGAAATCCGACGATTCGGTGCAGCCTGACTATATAAAGGCGAGCGGCGCGGTGCGAGCGCGCAATCCGGAATACTGGGTGGGCTTGGCGGTGTGCACTCATCTCGGCTGTGTGCCGGAAGGGGCGTTCGTACCGCAGAACTCATTCCAGGTGTCGGGCGTCGACCTGGGCGCCAATTGGCCGGGTGGTTTCTACTGTCCCTGCCACGGCTCGAAGTACGACTTGTCGGGGCGGGTACTCAAGAATATGCCGGCACCGAGAAACTTGACCGTGCCGCCGTATGCGTTCAGCAGTGCCGCGCAAATCACCATAGGCGACGATGTCGCCCCCAAGACAGCTTAAGCAACGTATGAGAGGTTGAGCGATGGCCGCAGCACCTGAGTCCGCCGATACCAGCAAAGGCGGAGGCTTGATTGGCTGGATCGATCAGCGTTTCCCGCTGACCAGCCTATGGAAAGAGCATCTCGCCGAGTATTACGCACCGAAGAATTTCAACTTCTGGTACTACTTCGGCTCGCTGGCATTATTGATCCTCGTCAATCAGATCGTGACGGGGATTTTCCTGACCATGAACTACAAGCCGTCCTCCGCCGAGGCGTTCTCATCGATCGAATACATCATGAGGGACGTCGATTGGGGCTGGCTGATCCGTTACATGCACTCGACCGGCGCGTCGGCGTTTTTCATCGTGATTTACCTGCACATGTTCCGCGCGCTGCTGTACGGTTCGCACCGCAAACCGCGTGAACTGGTGTGGATCTTCGGCTGTTTGATTTTTCTGCTGCTGATGGCGGAAGCCTTCATGGGTTACGTGCTGCCCTGGGGCAACATGAGCTATTGGGGCGCGCAGGTCATCGTCTCGCTGTTCGGCAGCCTGCCGCTGATCGGCCATGGCCTGGTGGAGTGGATCCGCGGCGACTACTACATCGCCGACGCCACTCTGAACCGGTTCTTCGCCTTGCACGTGGCCGCGTTACCACTGGCACTGATCTTCCTGGTCATCGCGCACGTCATGGCGCTGCATGAAGTCGGCTCCAACAATCCCGACGGCATCGAAATCAAGAAATACAAGGACGAGAAGGGCCATCCCCTCGACGGCATTCCCTTTCATCCCTACTACACGGTCAAGGACTTGGTCGGCGTCGCGGGCTTTCTGCTGTTGTTCTGCGGCGTGATTTTCTTCGCGCCCACCTTCGGCGGCTTGTTCTTGGAATCGCCGAACTTCGAACCCGCGAATGTCTTGCAGACGCCGCCGCACATCGCGCCGGTATGGTATTTCACGCCGTTTTACGCCATGTTGCGCGCCGTGCCGTCGTTCGCGGGCACCCAGGTCTGGGGAGTACTGGTGATGGGCGCCAGCATCGTGGTGCTGTTCTTCGTGCCGTGGCTGGATCGCTCGCCGGTCCGCTCGATTCGCTATCGAGGGCCGATTTACAAGGTCATGCTGACGCTCTTGGTTCTATCATTCATCTCCTTGGGAATCTGCGGCATGAAGCCTCCGTCGGGCATCTACCCGATGTTGGCCAGAGTGTGCACGATTTTTTACTTTGCTTTCTTTTTGCTGATGCCCTGGTACACGAAGTTCGACAGCGTGAAGCCGGTGCCGGAAAGGGTCACCGGACATGATTAAAAGCTGGGTATTGATCAGTATTGCGGTCTTCTTCACGGGCACCGCCATGGCCCAAGAGGAGGGAATTCCGCTGCTGCATTCGGGCGCGGATATCCACAACACCGAGTCGCTACAGCGCGGCGCGCGTAATTTCATGAATTACTGCTCGGGCTGCCACTCGCTCAAGTATCTGCGTTACAACCGGCTCGCGGAGGACCTGAAAATCCCCGCGTCCGAGCTGGCCGCGAATTTGATGTTCACGTCGGACAAGCCCTTCGACACCATCAATTCGGCGATGCCGAAAGACTCGGTGACTTGGTTCGGCAAACAGCCGCCCGATCTGTCACTGATGGCGAGAGAACGCGGCGTCGATTACATCTATTCCTATTTGAAAGGTTTCTACGTCGACAAGACCCGCCTGTGGGGCGTGAATAATCTGTATCTGCCGAACGTTGCAATGCCGCATGCGCTGGAGGAGCTGCAAGGTCTACAGAAGCCGGTATTCAAGAACGAGCCCGACGAGCACGGCAGCGCCAAAATGGTGCTGGTGGGCGTCGAGGCAATGACTCCGGGCGCGTTGAAGCCAGAGGAGTATGATCAGTTCGTTCGAGATACCGCGAATTTCTTGGACTATGCCGGTGAACCCGTCAAGGCGCACCGCCAATCGATGGGTATTTTCGTGACGTTATTCTTACTGGTGTTTTTTGTGTTCGCCTACTTGCTGAAAAAAGAATACTGGAAGGACGTCCACTGACGCAGCAGCGGGGACTGCCGTTTGTCCAAGCTCTTAGGAGATCGCGTTAGTGGCACGTCGCTCGGTGATGACTTTGTTTTCGGCGCCGACTGACCCCTGGAGTCACCGGGCCCGCTTAGTACTTGCCGAGAAGGGAATTGCGATCGAATTGGTCACTGTCGACCTGAACGACTTGCCCGAAGATCTGCTCGACCTCAATCCCTATCACAGCGTCCCGACCTTGGTGGACCGGGATCTGGTGCTGTACGACTCGCGCGTCATCATCGAGTACCTGGACGAGCGCTTTCCGCATCCGCCGCTGATGCCGATCGATCCCGTGACCCGGGCGCAATTTCGAGTGGCGCTGTACCGGGTGGAGCGCGACTGGTATGCCCTGGCACACGATATCGAGATCGATCCGCACAGCAAAACCGCGGAACACAGCCGCAAAGTGCTGGGCGAGGCGATTTGCGCGAGCGCGGACGTGTTCAAGGCGAAGCCGTTCTTCTTGAGCGATGAGTTTTCCCTGGTCGATGCCAGCATCGCGCCGATCCTGTGGCGATTGCCGAGCTACGGCATAGAGCTTCCGGTGCAGGCGCAGCCCATCACGAAGTACATGCATTCGATTTTTGCACGCTCCACCTTCCGCTCCTGTTTGACCGAGGCTGAACGGGATATGCGGCATTGAAGCCTCGCCGCCCCTATCTACTTCGTGCCTTGCACGAGTGGATTTCCGACAGCGGCGAGACTCCGCACATCGTGATCGATGCCGCCGCCGAAGGCGTGACCGTGCCGCGCCAGTACGTGAAAGACGGCAAGATCGTGCTCAACGTGAGTTTCTCCGCCACCCAGCGGCTGAATTTGGGCAACGATTTCGTGAGTTTCGAGGCGCGTTTCGGCGGCGCGAGTCTCGCCGTACAGGTCCCGGTGCGGGCAATTTTAGGCATCTACGCGCGCGAGACCGGCCAAGGCATGATTTTCCCCGAGGGCGATGCGGATCCCGATCCCACGGATGGTCCGCCGGCAGCGCCGGCCCCGGACAAGAATAGCCCGCCGAAGCCTAAGCGGCCGAAGCTGCAGGTGGTCAAGTAGTAGCGCGACGGTCCGCCGGCGCCGCGTCCTGGCGCGCGGCGGTCAGCCGGCGCGGAAGGCGTCCTTGATCCAAACGATGCGGTGAGCCGCGTCCGGCAGTCCCTCCAAGGCGACTACATCGAAGCGCATGGCGTAGGCGCGCCATTGTGTCTCGCGTTGCCGGAAGTATTGCGTGGCGCGAATGATTTTGCGCTGCTTGCGCCAGGTGACCGAGGCCAGCGCCCCGCCGAAATCAGCCTTGGCGCGTTGCCGGACTTCGACGATTGCCAACACGTCGTGGTCGAGACACACGAGATCCAGCTCGCCGGCTCTGCAACGCAAATTGCGCGCGAGGATCGACAGGCCTAGCGCTTGCAGATACTGCGCCGCGAGCTGTTCGGCGGCGCTGCCGCGTTGCGCGCGCGGATCGGGATGAGTTTCAGGGCGACTGTCCACACATGAGAGCTTGGCTCGGTGACGCGCGCTTGTCGCTCCGGATATCTGGCGTGTTCGCCGCGAAATCAGCGTGCCAAAACATGAACCGTCTGGCAGGGACCTCAAGTAGGGTCGATAATCAGGGGACGAAACAGGTATGGGTTCACTGAGGAGGCAACGACATGAAGAACGTATTGTTTATCGGTCAAGTTCCCGAGACTGTTGATTTCTCCGATCCTGCATTGCCGCCAGGATTTGACGCGAAGAAAATCCATGCAGGAATTGATGTCGGTATGCGAAAAATGTCCGAGCGCGGTTGGCACCCCGATCTTTGCCTGGTGCGCCCGGACGGCACCGCAGCCAGCGCGATTGAACCGCAACTTTCGCTGGTGACGTACGACTGCATCGTGATTGGTGGAGGCGTTCGCATACCACCCAAAAGTTTGCTGCTGTTCGAGGCGATCGTAAACGCCGTGCACAAATCTGCTCCCAACGCTTCCATCGCTTTCAATACCCGGCCGGAAGATACCGCGGATGCTGCGGCACGCTGGCTGA
>DATCDX010000005.1:0-4634 GCA_036510475.1 Steroidobacteraceae bacterium | reverse complement strand
TACCCGCTGCCGCCCACGGCATTCACCGGCTGGACCTTCACCTATCAATGGGAACGCCTGCTCGGCCAGGATGTTTTATATTCCGGCCCCTTGTTTACCCATTTGTTCTCTCATGCGTGGCTCGATTTTCGTGGAATTCGCGATGAATTCATGCGCGAAAAGTGCACCGACTATTTCGCGAACACGAAAAATGCCATCGCTGTGCAGCGTGAATATGCGGCCCGGAATCCGCACGGCTTCGCGGGATACGACAGGAATCTGTGGGGCATCACGGCGGGCGACGGACCGGAAAATCAGCACCTGCGGCTAAACGGGCGGGATCAGCGCTTTTTTGGCTACATGTCGCGCGGCGTGCCCTATGGGCCGGACGACGGAACGATTGCGCCGTGGGCGATGCTGGCCACGCTGCCGTTCGACGCCCCGGCGGCGCTGCAAGGAACCCGCCATTTGCTCGAAAGGTACCCGCAGGTTTGCACTCACGACCGATTCTCCAGCGGCTTCAATGCGTCATTGACGAGCCATGCCGGCGAATGGCTGTCGCAGGGCTGGTACGGACTGGATCAGGGATTATTGGTGATGATGATCGAAAATCATCGCACCGGCCTCGTATGGGATCTCATGCGCAGGTGCCGTTACCTGCGTACAGGACTACAGCGTGCCGGGTTCACCGGCGGGTGGCTCTAAATGTCCGTCTACGATTTGGTGGTTCTCGGCGGTGGCCCCGCGGGTTTGGAAGCGGCCGAGACGGCGGCGCGCTTAGGTCGCAGGGTGGCGCTCGTGGAACGTAGCGAACTCGGCGGGAATTCGCTCAACGCGGGGTCTGTTCCCTCCAAAGCGATCATCCGCAGCGCGCGCGCCTGCGAGACCATGCGCGACGGCGATGAGTTCGGAGTGCCGGCTGCAACCGTCGCGCCACTCGATCTCGGCACGGTCCTCGCGCGCATGCGGCGCATTCGCACGCGAATCGCGGAATACCATTCGGCCGAGCGCCTGCGCGCCATGGGCATCGAGGTCTTTTTCAGCGAGGCACGTTTCACCGCGGCAAACGCCGTCGTTGCCGGCGGCGCGCAGTTGCTTTTCAAGAAGGCGCTCATTGCCACGGGTGCGCGGCCCGCGGCGTCGAATATTCCCGGTCTCGACGGAATTGGCTTTCTTACCAGCACGACGATCTTCGAGATCAAGCGATTGCCCGATCGCCTCGCCATCATTGGCGGCGGACCGCTCGGCTGCGAACTGGCGCAGGCTCTGTGCCGCTTAGGTTCCCATGTGACCATTCTGCAAAACGAACCCAAATTCCTGCCATGCGACGATAGAGAGGCCAGTGAACTGCTGTCGATGTCGTTGTCCCGCGACGGGGTGACCACGCGCCTCAACACCACCGTCGTCGGGGCGCGCATGGGAAACGGCGATAAATTGATCGACACGGTGAATAACGGCGTCAAGGCCACCATTGCGGCCGACGAGGTCATGCTCAGCATCGGGCGGGTGCCCAATGTGGAGGACTTGGGACTTCAGGCCGCCGGAGTCGCCTTCAACTCCTCCGAAGGCATCAAGGTGGACGATTTTCTACGGACCACCAACGCCGATATTTATTCCGCCGGTGACGTCTGCATGTCGCGCAAATTCACCAATGCCGCGCAAGCTTCCGCCCGCATGGCCGTGTCAAACGCGTTCAACGGAACAAGAAAACAACAAAGCCATATGATGATTCCCTGGTGCACCCACTGCGATCCGGAAATCGCGCACATCGGATTGCATACATGGGAGGCCCGGCAGCGATCCATCCCGGTAAAGACGTTCACGGTGATGATGCAGGACGTCGACCGCGCGATCACCGACGGTCAGGACGAGGGCTTCGTCAAAATCCATGTGCGGGAAGGCAGCGATGAGATTCTCGGCGCCACCATCGTTGCGGCGCGAGCCGGCGAAATGATCAACGAAATGTCGGTCATCATGGGAGCCGGCATCGGCATGCGCAAGCTGGCCGGTATTCTCCATGCTTATCCGTCACAATCCGACGCCATTCGGCTGGCGGCTGTCGAGTACATGAGGAGCGAGCCGCAGTAGCGCGTTCCGCGCTTCCCACTGCTCCTTGGGCGACAAGCTTTCCAGGAAAACGACTTCGCCGGCGGCGTAGGTCGCCAACGGCAGCCCGTCGCGATACAGCAGCCGGTTGCCCGACAGCGAGGCTAGCCTAGGGCCCGGCGTCACGATACCGATCAAATTCAACGGATCAGCGGCCGACAAAGACACGGTTTGTTGCGAGTGAGGCCTGCGGCGCACTTCCCGCAGCAGGCCCACGGCTTCGGGCGTCGCGTATTGCTCGCCGGAGAAACCGGCGATGAAGCGGCCGCCGCGAATCTCCCCCCTCGCCTCCAATCGGCGGCAACACATGAGAATCTCGCGCCATGGCGGCAGCCAGCTTGCCTCGCGCGTCAGGAGTTTCCAAAAGATCACACCCCAGCGGCGCAGCAGCGCGCGCACGATCTGTTCCACGGCCTCATCACCGTGATCCGCGGCGCGCGGCGTGCTCCGCCGCAGCAACGCCCAGCGTCCCGCATCCTCCATCCCGAACAGCGCCGGCCGGCGTTTGCCGCGACGCGCGCTCGGCAGCAGCAGTACGCGCAGACCCGCGAAACTATCGGAGTTCACCATGCCCAATGCCACGAGCTCGGCCAGTGCTTCTTCCACTTCCATCGGTAACATGCCGACATGCTCCGCGATGTCGTCGAAGAACGAGGCGCCCTGCGCCCGTATGAACTCGGCCACCGCCTGGCCCCTCGATGTCAGACGCGCAGTGTCCGACGGTTCGACCAGCGCCGACCACAGCGGTACGTGGCGCCTTGCCAGAAGAACAATGGGAGTGGTTCGAATCGGCGCCGCGCCGTGGGCGCGCTCGGCGTCGCCCGTAGCCGCCGCCAGTCGCGTCCAGACGAATCGCCCCGCGCGGCAATGCTCATCGAGCCACTGCGGCTCGTACTTGAACATGCGCGAGGGAATGATCTGGGTCTCCCACGCGCCTGCCGGTGCTTCGAAACCTTCGAGTTGCGTGAGCACCGCCGCCAGCGCCTCGGACCCCTGCATTCGCGACCGCGGTATCACCCGCTGCCATTCACACAGGAAGCGGATGAAGTCCCGCGCCTGCACGGGCTCGATCTCAGCGCGCAGGCGCTTGACGGTGTAGCG
The DNA here is from genome assembly GCA_036510475.1 of Steroidobacteraceae bacterium. Taxonomy (GTDB): domain Bacteria; phylum Pseudomonadota; class Gammaproteobacteria; order Steroidobacterales; family Steroidobacteraceae; genus Bog-1198. The sequence continues at coordinate 1,448 of DATCDX010000005.1, read as the reverse complement.
GTGAATTCGGGCCAGCAAGCGGCGCTCGCACCATTCCTCGGCCACGGCGCCTGGGCTGAAACGGCCGCGCATGGCGAAACCCTCAGCCTCGAGCGCCGCCAGAGCGATATCGATTCTCGAAACGGCCACAGCCAATGTGCAGGCGATGGCGGTCGCGGTAACGGGCCCGAGTCCCTCCAGTCGGCCGCGCACGATTTCCAGCAATGCTTCGTCCGACACTGATACAGACAGGGGCACAAGCGCGGGTACAGGCGCAGTCGCGGGTGCGGGCGCGGGCGCGGGCGCGGCGGGCGCGAGTTGGAACAGTGCGCGCCGTTCGGTCGCCACCCACAAAACCAGCGGCTCCCCGTCACTCGCCGCAGCTTGATCGCCCGGCGCGCCCGGCGGCGAGCGACGCCAGGATATCGGCGCTACCCGCCCCTGTTCCATCAGCTCATTCATCAATGATGGCCACGTGGCATTGCCCAGCCGCTCCTCGTCGGTCAGACACGTCAGCCACAGCATAGCGTCATGCAACTCGTCCGCCGTCGCCGCATCGGGCCACGCCTCGGCGCGTACCTGCGCGATCGCCTCCGGATCGAGCTTGCCGATGTCGGCGGCGGACTTCGGATCGAGCCAGCGGCGGCTCATCACAGCCTGCGTGCGCCGCTCCTCCAGCGGCGCATCGTCGAGAAAGGCGTAGGGGCGCGCCGTCAGCGCTTCGAGGGCAAGCGGCGAAGGTTCGGTCAGATCACACGCGACGACGCGGATGGCGCCGCTCTCGAGCCCGCGCAACACGCCTTCGAAAACCTGAATATCCATGGCCTCTTCCAGGCAATCTCGAATAGTTTGCCGCACCAAGGGATGCTCGGGAATCTCAATTTCGCCCGGCAGATTCTCGGCACAGGCAACTTGGTCCGGGAACACCGACGCCAAGAGATCCTCCGCGTTCATACGCGCGATTTGCGGAGGAACTTTCTTGCCGCCGCGAAAGCGCGGCAGCGCCAGCGCAATGCCTGCGTCCCAACGCCAACGCACCCCGAACATCGGCGCTGCGCACAATGCCTGCACCAGCAAGGGCCGAACCGAGTTCGAGTGCAAGTAGCGCGCGGCCTCGGCCAATTCGAAGCTATGCGCATGCGTCAGCGACAGTATGATGTGATCCTCTGTCGCAGCAGCCTGCAGTTCGAAGTTGAACGTGCGGCAGAAGCGCTTGCGCAGAGCCAAACCCCAGGCGCGATTCACCCGGCTGCCGAAAGGTGAGTGGATCACCAGCTGCATGCCGCCCGATTCGTCGAAAAACCGCTCGAAGATAACCGTATCGAAGGTCGGCAGGCAGCCGAGCGCGGCCCGGCCCGCGCTCAAATATTGAACGATCTGCGACGCCGCGGCTTCCCCCAGTCCCACGGTCTGGCACAGCCACTGCGTCGCAGTCGCGCCCGCCGCGCCCGCCTCCGTAGCGGCGGCGA
>DATCDX010000004.1:0-5608 GCA_036510475.1 Steroidobacteraceae bacterium | reverse complement strand
GCGCAGGTGCGGCATTGGTGGGCGGCTCGCGGCATCATCGTCAGCCGCCTGATGCGCGTACGATTCGGGCCGATCCATCTGGGGCGTGAACTGCCGCGGGGCTATTCGCGCGCGATGTTGGTGAGCGAACGCAATGCGCTGATCAACGAAATCGATGCGGCCGGGAAGGCGATGGATGCGGCGAAGCTCGGCATCGAAGCGCCGGACGCCGCAATCTAGCCTGACCGACAAAACAATAGCTCGGAGGCGGCCTGACTGATCCGGCCGCTGCGGACGAGCCTACTAAATTGTTCATGAGTAGTACGCGCCGTCACGGCCGAGTCGTTTGGCCGGCTCTCCGTTGCGCCAGAGTTATTTGGCGGGCGCCGCGGGCGTCTGTGATGAGGCGAGCAGCTGCGCCAGGTACTTTTGCCACACCGCGGCCCAGGTGTGCGTGCCGTGTCCATGGGTTTGATCGGATGCCGGTAGCAGTACGAACCGGCCATTCTTGACCCGCTTGATTTCGCGTTCGGCGATGCCGAGTTCCGGTGGGTTGATAAAATCATCGGCCGAGTTGACCTGTAGCAGGGGCGCCGTGATCTTCTCCAATCCGGACGACGGATCGTAATCGCGAGAGGCGTTGACCTGGTAGAGCAGATCGTTGGCGTCCAAGCCATTGAGTTCACGCGGCATGTACTTCCCCAGAAACTCGTCCGCCGCGTCGCGGGTCGGCAGGGCGATGCGCATTTGAATCGGCGCGCTGCCGGCGATCAGTATGATGCCCGCCGCCGTGCGCAGTGCGCCCATGGGTTCGCTCCTATATTCGCCGTTCAGCCATTGCGGATCGGTGCGGATCGCATCCATGATCAGGTCGCGCCAAAGCCGGTTGCGGCCCGCGATTTGCACCGGCAAACAAGCGAGCGGCATCAGAGCATCCATGAAATCCGGATAGGTCTCGCCCCACATGAAGGATTGCATGCAGCCCATGGAAGTGCCCATCAGCAGCCGCAAATGATTGACTTCCAAGCCCTGCGTGATCAACACGTATTGCGCAGAGACCATATCCGCATAGTCATACCGGGGAAAACGCATGTGCAGGCCATCGCTGGGCTTGCTGGATTTTCCGTGACCTATCCCGTCCGGTAAAATGATGAAATATCGATTGCTGTCGAGCAGCTGGCCGCGGCCGAACAATACGTCGGCAAATCGCTCGTTGAGGAAGCTGCGGCCGGAGCCGCCGGTGCCGTGCAGGATCAGCACCGCGTTGTCGACCCGGCCATGCGCGTCACGATGCGGCTTGCCGAGAGTGGTGTAATGCAACCGCAATTCCGGCAGCGTTTCGCCGGAGGCGAAGTGAAAACCGCGGGCCACATAGTCGCCTTCGATCGGGCGCGGGGCATCGGCGGGGACTTCCGCGCGAGCGGATACCATCGCGAGACACAGCGCAGCCGCCGCCGCGCATGGGGGAAGGCATCGGCCGGAGAAGAATCGGAGCGTTTGCTTCATGGGGTGCTCGGGATGTTAATGCTGGTGTGAATGCTACTACCCGTGTGAATGCTACTGCGCGTCGAAGTAGTGGCCGTTGATGCCGTGGCCACGGGCACTTAACAGGTACAGAAAGGGTCCGCAGACGGACGTGGGGGTCGGCACTTGGTTGGGGTCTTCGGCGGGATAGGCCGCCGCGCGCATGGCCGTGCGCATGCGGCCCGGATTGATGCTGTTCACGCGAATATTCGGTTCGCCCTCGAGCTCTTCGGACAACATGCTGCGCACCGATTCCAATCCGGTCTTGGCGACTGCGTACGCTCCCCAGAAAGGGCGCGAGTGCTTGACCACGCCGCTGCTGACGAAAATCACGGAAGCATCCGCGGACTTGCGAAGTTCCGGCAGCAACACCTGCGTCAATATAAAAGGCGCGGTCAGATTCACATGCAGCACCTTGCACCAGGTGGGTATGTCGTACTGCTCCAGGGGCGTCCGATCGCCGAGCAGCGCGGCCGCGTGCACCAAGCCGTCGAGTTTGCCGAATTCACCGCTGATGATGTCGGCGAGGCCGTCGTAGCCCACGGCCGTCGCGGTGGCGAGATCCAGCAGGGCGATCGCGGGCTGCGGCGCGCCCAGGGTTTCGATTTCATCGTAGACGCGTTCCAGTTTGGCACTGTTGCGGCCCGATAAAATGACGGCGGCGCCCGCGCGGGCGCACTCGATCGCCAGCGCCCGGCCGAGTCCGCTGCCGGCGCCGGTGATCAGAATCACGCGCCCCGCCAGCAAATTCGCATCCGCCGTGAATTGTTTGGGAATCATCCGGCAACTCCGATTTTATGTGTCATCGCGCGGCGTGCGGGTGAGGCTCGCGACAGGCTCGATCGGCTCGATCTCGCGGTTCACGCGCAGCCCAAGCTCCGGAAAACGCCGCGCGGCGGGCAACACCTGCTGTTCGAGCGAGCCCACCGCCCGGTTGAACGAATCGACGCTGCTGCCCAGGGATTTTCCTAATTTGCCGAGATGCTCGCCGAACACCGCCAGCCGCTTGTACAAGTCCTCGCCCAGGCGGCGGATCTCGGCGGCATTGTCCGCCAGAATCGTTTGTTTCCAGCCGTAGGCGACCGCCTTCAGCAAGGCGACCAGACTGGTCGGGGTTGCGAGCATGACGTTCTGCCGCAGCGAGTCGTCGATCAGCCCCGGATTCTCCTGCAGTGCCGCCGACAGAAACTGGTCCCCGGGCAGGAACAGGACGACGAAATCCGGACTGCGCTCGAACTGCGACCAATACTGCTTGGACGACAGTTCGCGCACCCGCGCGCCGACGATTTGCGCGTGCCGCCGCAGCTGCGCTGCGCGCTCATCGTCGTCCTGGGCTTCCACCGCGGCGAGATACGCGTCCAGCGGCGTTTTCACGTCCACGATGATGTCGCGCCGCTCCGGCATGTGCACGATCATATCGGGTCGCACGGCGCCGGAGTCGGTGCCCTGGTGTTGCTGTTCGGTGAAGTCGACGTGCGAAGTCATGCCGGACAATTCCACCAGCCGGCGCAGCGTGATCTCGCCCCACTGACCGCGCACCTCGGGCCGGCGCAGCGCGGTCACGAGGTTGCGTGTCTCGCGCGACAATAAGCTTTGCCCGCTGGCCAATACTTCCATCTGCGTCTTGATGGTCGCGAAGGCGTCGATGCGATCGCGTTCAATCGCCTGGATTTGAGTTTCGGTTTTCGCCAACGCCTCGCGGATGGGCCGCACCAAGGACTCGATCGCCGTCTCGCGCTCCTTCAGCGCCTGCGAGGCGTCCAGCTGTTGGCGCGTGAGCCGCTCGCGCGCCAATTGCAAAAACACTTCGCTATTACTCTGCAGAGTATCGCGGGCGAGTTCGCCGAACACGCCTTGCAATTGATCGCGAGCCCGCGCCGACGCCTGGTCGCGTTCCGCGCTCAGTGTCTCGTCGGTTTTGAGGCGGGCCCGCAGCAGCTCCAATTCAATGCGCAAGGCCTGTTCGCGCCGCGCGCGCCACAGCAGCGCCGCGAGCGCGCCGAGCACGGCGCCCGCGATCAAGGCGAGCCAGGTCATGCCTTCACTCATTTGTGCGCGCCCCGTCGAGCACGCGGCCGCTGTGCTCAAGCCACGCCAATAGGTCCAGCGGCCGTTCCAAGTAGCTGTCCCCGCCCCAACAAGTCGAATCCTCATCCGGACGCAAATAGCCATAGTTCGCGACCAACGCCGTCATGCCCGCCGCGTGCGCCGCCTGCACATCCCTTTCGGCATCACCCACGTAAATGCATTCGCCCGGCGCCACCCCGGCGAGCTTCGCCGCATGCAGCAGCGGCAGCGGGTGCGGCTTGCGCTCTGCGAGCGTGTCACCGCTCACCACGCAGGCGAAACGAGCGCGCAGTCCTAATTGCTCGAGCAGCGGATCGGTGAGCCATGCCGCCTTGTTGGTGACGATCCCCGCGAGCAGCGAGCGGCCGGCGAGCACGTCCAATACCTGGTCCATGCCGGGAAAGAGCCGCGTTCCCAGGCTCAATGCACCGCGATAAATGTCCAAAAAGCGCTTCTGCAAAGCGGCGAGCGCAGCCGCGTCCGCCTGCGGAAAACCGATCTTGACGACTCGCGCCGCGCCGTGGCTTACGCCGGAGCGCACCGTCTCGTAGGGCAACGGCGCCTCGCCATGCTCGCGGCGCAGTGTATTCAGCGCGCCGACCATGTCGGGCGCGGTGTCGAGCACCGTGCCGTCCAAATCAAACAGAACCGCCCGCAATGGCACTGTCATGTCAGGTTGCGGGACGCTTGAAATGCGCAAGATAGTTGATGGCCGTGTTCGATGACAGACGAAACGAGCGCAGCAAGGGATTGTAAGTGATGCCGGTCAAGTCCGTAAGTTCGAGGCCCGCCTCGCGCCCCCAGCGAGCCAGTTCCGACGGTCGGATGAATTTCAAATATTGATGTGTGCCGCGGGGCAGGATGCGCGCGATGTGCTCGGCGCCGATGATCGCCACCGCGAATGCCAGCGGATTGCGATTGAGCGTGGAGACGATGACATGACCGCCGGGTTTCACCAGCGCGGCCAGGGCGCGCATGGTTGTAGCGGGGTCGGGTACGTGCTCGAGCATTTCCATGCACGTCACCAGATCAAATGCAGCGGGTCGTTGTTGCGCCAAGTCCTCGGCCGCGACCGGCCGATAGTCCACGGAAATTTTGCCCTCCAGCGCGTGCAATTCCGCGACATCGAGCACCGCCTGCGACAAGTCGATGCCCAGAACGCGCGCACCGGCACGCGCCATGGCCTCGGACAGGATGCCGCCGCCGCAGCCCACGTCGAGTACCTGACTGTTTGATAGATCCACGGCCTTCGCGACGTATCGCAGACGCAGCGGGTTGAGGTCGTGCAGCGGCTTGGACGGACCCTTAGGGTCCCACCAACTCTGTGCGAGAGCCGTGAATTTCGCGAGTTCAGCAGGATCAGCATTGGCAGTCGAAGAGTACATGCGCGTTATCCTCCGGTTTGCAATCGCGCGGCCCAGGCGTTGGCGCGCGCGGCCACGCCGGCCCAGTCCAGGCGGGTCATCTCGCCGTCCGACAGCAGATGGCGTCCCGCCACCCAGACATCGCTCACGAGGTCACGGCCACCGCCGAATACCAATTGGGTCACCGGATCGCCCATGGGCTGAGTCGCCGGGCCGCCCAAATCGACGCAGCAAAGATCCGCCCATTTGCCGGCCGCGAGCGAGCCCACGCCGGCTTCCAAGCCGAGCACCTCGGCGCCGCCCCGCGTGGCCACCGCGAGCGCATCCCATGCACTTAATCGAGCACCGTCGACGTTGCATGCATGCGACATCAGGGCCAGCAGCTTCATCTCGCTCCAGATGTCTTGATTTTGCTGAGCGGCGCCGCTGCCCAACGCTAAACGAATTCCGGAGGCGGTGAATGAGCGGGCCGGCGGCAGGCCGAGCCCCGATTTGAGATTCGCCTGCGGACAGAGAGTGATCGCAATGCCGCCGCGCTGCGCGAGCTCGATGTCGGCCGCCGTGGCCTGCCCCATATGAACCGCGTTCAGCGCGGGCGTGAGCAGGCCCAGATCCCATAATCGCTGCATCGGACGCATTCCATGGCGCGCGGTGGACTCGGCGATTTCAGCGGC
>DATCDX010000003.1:0-9230 GCA_036510475.1 Steroidobacteraceae bacterium | reverse complement strand
GGCTGGGTGCTTGCGCAGAGCATGGTTAATGATGCTCATGGTCCGCTTCTTGATGTTGCGGCGGCCGCTCCGCAGCGCGCGAATGATCCTCTGGGCGTGGTTGTTGGGTGGGGCGCTGCTGTTGTTGTGCCGGCCGTGATTGACGCTCGTTCTGTGGTGGTTGCTGTTGCTCGCGCGGCGCCGGTTCACGAGGCTGGTGTTGCTCGCGCGGCGCCGGTTCACGTGGTTGCGGTTGCTCGCGAGGCGCCGGTTCGCGCGGCTGCGCCTGATCACGCGGCGGCGCCCGTTGTTCGCGCGGTTGCGCCTGCTCGCGGGACGGTTGCGCTTCATGCGGCCGAGACGGTGAATGAATCACGCTCATGGTTCCGGCATGTTTGGCGGCCACTACGCCGGCTCCGGAGAATGCGCCGGGCCGCTCTGTCGCGGCGATCGGTGGGTGACCTCGATTGGCGCTCTCGCGCAGTTCCGGCATTCTCCGAGCCGTCTGTTCGTGTTCATATTGCACCGACGTGGTGGCAAAGTGCCGCTCATGCGCCGCCGCTTGATCGGCCGCGCTCGGACGGTCGCGAACGCCTCCGGTGCCGCCGTTGTAACTGACTCGATTCACGGTGACGTTGTTGATTACAGTCCGGTTGTAGACGTTCGTAATGTGCGTCGTGGTTATATTGTTCACGGAGCGGTTATAGTACATATGCCCGCCCCGCCAGTAGCCGCCTTGGTACCCCTCGCCGCCATAGCCATAACCATAATCGACTCCGCCGTAGAATCCCACGCGCGGTCCCCAGTAACCGGCATGCCATAGAAATAGGGCGCCTGCCGCACCCCAGTATCCCGGGGTCCATAAATAACCCGGCTCTGGGGCCATTACCCAGGTACCCGGCACCCAGTAGTAGTCCTCGTCGTCATCGCTCCAGGCCCAATAACCGGGAGTCCATAAGTACCCGTCGCTGGGAATCGGCGGCTGGTCGTACACAGGGAGTTCGGGCGGCGCAACATTGACCGATACGTCCACCGATACCTGTGCCAATGCGAAGGCGGGCATAGCCATCAAAAGCAACGTGGGAAGGATGGAGCGGCTCCAAGTCTTCAATATCATTTTCTACTCCCGATGCGAGCGTGGAAAAGCCCGATGATTGGCACGTGAGCGCCAATGCCAAACCACAGTATAGCGAGTGGCCACCGCGTCGGCGTCGGTGACGGCCCGCCGCCCATGTAGGACAATGCCGATACACGTCCCAGCGGATTTAAGACATGCCGATCATCACAGAACATCCGGTCCCGGTCGAGGAGGCGTACGCCCGGCTTACGACCGGCACCGAAGGCGCGGCGCGCATTACCGCGACGGCGCAACTGATCTTGATCGTTTACGACGATTTCTACAGTCAATTGTGCGAGTACCCGCGGCGCGCGCAGCGCGCCTTCGAAATCATGGATCCACACGCTTCGATCCAAATCAGCCGGGAGCGCTTGGGACTGTACAGCCGGTACATTGCGGAGCACGGACCCAGAATATTGGCGGCATTTCCCGCCCTGGGCACAGATCCCTTGATCTGGGACGCGCTCGATCGTGTGTTCGGCGCAATGATCGTGGATCGCTATGACGCCGACATCGCTTTCAGCTTCGCGCACTCGATTCGGCGAAATATCGGCCAGGGACTATGGTGGCCGGTGGCGTACTCATTCCCGCCGCCCAGCAAGTTGCGCGCGCTGTCGATGGCATCGGTGCATCGCCGGCTGCCGGTGCGCGGCGACATCGACATCGAATTGTTGTGCGCTGCTCTGCAGGTGCCTGGTTTCACGGTACCCTTCCGAGATTTGGAAACGGATGCGCATGCCATACGCGGGCGTGTGCAACAGCTGATGCTGGAGCTGCCCGATGCACCCCGGCCGGTGGCGCTCGAGGTGGTGCAGGCCGGATTCTTCCGGGATCGGCGGGCATTCATAGTCGGCCGCTGGGTGCTGACCGACAACAGCATCTTGCCGTTCGTGGTGGCGTTGGCGAATAGTCCCGGCGGCATATACGCGGATGCCGTGCTGCACCGGGTCTCCGACATCCACAATCTATTCAGTTCGACTCTCGCCAATTTTCATGTGACGACCCAGCTGTACTATCAAACTTGCGTGTTTCTGTTCAGTTTGATGCCGCGGCGTCCGTTGGGCCATCAGTATTCGACCATCGGGTTCAACCATGTCGGCAAGATCGTGATATTGAACGAGATCACGGAACAGGTCCGGCGCGGACATCGATTGCAGCGTTCCCCGGGTGTGCCGGGCACGGTCGCACTGGGATTCACGTTCGATGCCTGTGCCTACCACCTGAAAGTCATACGCGACCGGCCCACCGCCTCGTACAAGTGGGGCGAATACCCCGGTGTGACCGCCGTGTTCGACAAGTACCGGGTGGTTCACGAGATCAACCGCGCGGGGAGCATGTTGGACAATGTGATGTACTTCAATCTGCGCTTGGATCGCGGCATGTTCGATCCTAAGCTACTGGACGAAATTATCAGCCAGGCCGCGGGCAGCGTGCAGGTGGTCGAGGACAGCGTCTATCTGCGCTCATTGATCGTGCAATTGAAAATCGTCCCATTACCGGTATTCCTGGAGACGGCCGGCGAGGATGAAATCAACGCCGTGATAATCAGTCTCGGGCATTGCATCCGCAACAATGCGGCCACCAACATCTTCAACAAGGATCTCGATTCGCGCAATTACGGAGTCGGCCGATATGGCCGGGTTCTACTCTTCGACTACGATGCCGTGGAGAAGCTGACCGAGATCAAGATCCGCACAAATTCCGACCGTGAACCCGGCGAAGAAGCCGTGCCAAGCTGGTTCTTCGAGGACGGAGTGATTTTCCTGCCCGAGGAACTCGAGCATGGAATGCAGTTCAGGAACGACTACGCGCGCCGCTGTTTTCGCCGGGAGAACGCCGATCTGCTCACCCTCGAATACTGGCTGGACGTGCAGCAAAAGCTGCAGCGCGGCGAGGTCCCCGGACTTCGCATGTATCCGGACAGCGCAAAGCTCGGCGCCGACGCGGCACACTAACCTCGGCGCGGCGCACCGGCCGCCGCTTTCACCTGCGGACGTACGCCGCTAGTTTGCTGTGCGTGCGCGTCGCTTCCTCGTCGGTCAGCACATCCTGCGCCCGGCTCTCGCGGATGAGCCGTTCGAAGTCCGCCGCCGGCAAGGGCCGGCTGAAATGATAGCCCTGATATTCGTCGCAGCCGGTGGCCTTCAGAAACTCGAGCTGCGCGGGCGTTTCCACTCCTTCGGCAACCACTTTGAGGCGTAGGCTGTGCGCGAGGGAGACTATGGCGCGCACGATGGACGCATCCTCCGGCCGGCTTACGATTTCGTTGATGAACACACGGTCGATTTTGAGCTTGTCGATCGGGAATCGACGCAGGTAACTCATGCTCGAATAGCCGGTGCCGAAGTCGTCCACGGAGACCAGAACGCCCATGGCGCTCAGTTGCTCGAGAATGGCGATCGACTGTTCGGGATCGCTCATGACCGCGCTCTCCGTGAGTTCCACTTCGAGATAGCGGGCATCGAGTCCGGCGCCGTCGAGCGCCTGGCGGATGTTGTCGACCAGTCCGCTCTCACGGAATTGCGACGCCGATAGATTCACCGATACGCGCAGTGGCGGGACGCCGTCGTCCTGCCAGGCTCGTGCCTGTCGGCACGCCTCGCGGATGACCCAGTCGCCGATGGCCCCGATCAGGCCGCATTCTTCCGCAAGCGGGATGAATTCCCCGGGTGAAACTATGCCGCGTTTGGGGTGCATCCAGCGGATCAGGGCCTCGGCGCTGCGCACCGCGCCGGTTCGGGTGTCCACTTTCGGTTGGTAGTACAGTTCGAATTGCCCCAGGGCAACGGCGTGATGTAGGTCGCTTTCCAATTGCACCCGGTCTTCTGTGCCGGCGTGCATCCCGGGCGCATAGCGCTGCACATTGCCCCGGCCTCTCTGTTTGGCCGCATACATGGCGGCATCCGCATGTGCGAGCAACGCCTCGATGGAGGTGCCGTCGCCCGGATACATGGCGATGCCGATGCTGGGGGAGGTATGCACATCGATGCCGGCGATCCGCACGGGCGCCTGCAGCGCCTCGATGGCGCGGGTCGCGAGACCGAGCGCGTCATCGGCATCCGCGTCGACGCCGCTGCCGCGGCCGGCGTCGGCAGCGGAGATGGAATTGGCCACCACGACGAATTCGTCGCCGCCGAAGCGCGCCACCGTGTCGATGGTGCGCGCCACGCCCGCGAGCCGGCGCGCGACTTCCTGCAATAGTTCGTCACCCGCCCGATGTCCCAGCGAATCATTGATGAGTTTGAAGCGATCCAGGTCGCACACCAGCACGGCGAAGGAGCGTTTGTCACGGTCGGCGTGCGCCATCGCCTGCGTCAGGCGATCGTCCAGCAAGACGCGGTTCGGCAGACCCGTGAGCACATCGTGAGTGGCCAAGTGGCGCAGTTGCCGGTTCGCCGCCTCCAGTCCGCGTGTGCGCACATTGATGACTTCTTCGAGGCGCCCCACTTGTTCCCTGACCAGCCGGTCGTTCTCCCACTTGCGGCAGAGCGCGGTGGCGGACTGTAGAACCTCGATCGGCTCGGCGGGCTTGCGCAGCACCAACAGCTTGTCCGAGTGCCCGAGCCTGTCGACCACTTCCGTCCAGTCATAATCCGTGTGGGCCGAGCAAATGACGACCTGCACGTCGGGATCGATCGCCCACAGGCGCTCGATGGTTTCCAAACCGTCCCAGCCGGGGGGCATGCGCATGTCGATGAACGCCATCGCGTAGGGCCGCCCTTCGATGAGGGCTTGCTGCGCCATCGCCACGCCTTCTTGGCCCTGATGAGCGGAGTCGATTTCGAAGTTCGGGCGTGCCGTGGTCGCGACGGCATCGCCGAATAGCTCTGCCTCCAAGGCGCCAAGCGCGGCCTGTGTCGCGTGCTCGGCGCTGGCGCCCAAGACCTTGCGAAAATCGTGGTGAATGGCCGCGTTGTCATCGATGATGAGAATGCGCCGGATGACCAACGAGGCCAAGTTAACCACGGGAATGCTCCAAGGGAACGCACGGCAGTTCGAGTATGAAGGCGGCGCCGCGTCCAGGCCCGTCACTCTCGGCATGCAGGGTGCCGCCAAGTTCCTGGGCTGCGAGCGCGCCACTGTGCAAGCCGAAGCCGTGGCCGGACTGACGGGTGGTGAAGCCGTGAGTGAACAGGCGGTCCCTGTTCTCGGCGAGGATGCCGACACCGTTGTCGATGACGGCGATGCGCACGCCGATCGCGGCGCTTTCTATGCGCAGGGTGATGAGTTTTTCGGTTTTACCCGATTCGTCGCATGCGTACTTGGCGTTGCGCACGAGATTCACCAGAATCTGCAACACCTTGTGTTTATCGACGGTGATCGGCGGCACGTCGCTGAATTCGCGCCGCAGCGTCACGCCGTGGCGCGCGAAGGCGCCGGCATTGAGCCGCAAACTGTCTTCCACCAAATCGACGACCTTGACGGTCTCGGTGACTCCGCACAGCTTGGCGTAGCTCTGCTGCATCGCCACGGTGTCCTTGATGTGTTCCAGGTTGTCGCGCAGCGAGGCGAGTTCCTGCAGCGCAATTTTTTGATCGGTGAGCAGCTGCTCGCCGAGGGTGGCGAGATATTCCGGAATGCGCTTGCCGCTCTCATCGTTGGCGACGAAATCCCCCAACAGAGGCCCTTTTTCCCGCAGCAGCGCGGCGAGTCGGGACACGCCGGGCGCTTTGGATTGCTTGACACGCTCGGCCACGAGACTCGCCGAGATATTCACGCTGTTGAGGATATTGCCCACGTTGTGCAGAACATTGGTGGCGACTTCGGCCATGCCCGCCTGCCTTGATGCCGACATCAATTGTTTGTTCACCCGCTCAAGCTCGAGTGCGGAATCCTTGCGAGCGGTGATGTCGCGCAGGAATTCCACCGAATACTCGGGCGTGGCGCTGTTTTCGCGAACCAGCGCCGTGGTCATTCGGACCCAAAGTACGCTGCCGTCCTTGCGGCTGTAGCGCTTCTCAAGGTCCACGGTGTCGGTTTCGCCGTTCCATAGGCGTTCGAGCTCCGCGGTCGTGTGCGCGACATCGTCCGGATGCGTCACGTCGCCGATGGTTTTATCGGCGAGCTCGTGCGGATCGAAACCCAGCATGTCACAAAACGTCCGATTGCAGCGCAAGAACTTGCCGCCACGGCGCGCAAAAGCAACACCAATCGGCGCCTGCTCGAAGGTATCGCGGAACAGCGTCTCCGCCTTGCGCAAATTGTCGCGCGCGGTGACCAGATCGGTGAAGTCGGTAATGGTGCCGACGAAGCCGGTGACGCCGTCGGCGGCAACCACTTGTTCCGAGAAGTAGCGTACCGTACCTTCGCCGGGCGCGGTGCGGTACTCGAATCTGACCGGCCGCGGATTGCGGCAAAAATCCACCCAGACGTCCTCTATCCGTGCCCTGTCATCGGGGTGCACGGCCAGTGCCCAATCGTTGGGGCTTTGATCGGCGGTCAAGCCGAATATCCGGCGGTATTCGCGATTGCAGTAGGTCATGCTGCTGGTCGTCTCGGTGTGATAGACCGCGACCGGCGCGCTTTCGATCAGGGCCCGCGCCAGGGTGGCATCAAGATGCATTGAGGAGGAGCGCGGCTCCGTTCCTGCCAGCAGGCTAAGCTCCGAGAGGCGCGCGAGCGCATCGGCATGAGCGGCGCCTTGCGTCGACAGCAGCCTGAGCGCGGCGCGCTGATCGTCGGTAAGCCGGCGCGCAACCGTATCGTAGACGGCGAGGGTGCCGATCACGGCGCCCGCGATCCGCAGAGGACATCCGGCATAAAAGCGGACCGCGCGTGCGGCGATCAGGCAGCGGCTCTCGCTGAACCGTTCGTCCTGGCACACGTCCGCAATCTCGAACAATTCCTCGGCGTGCGAGGCGAACTTGATGAACGGATCCGGCCGCGGCGCGTCGTCCGCCGGCAGCGGCGTCTGTGGCGTGCACCAGGATTCGCCGTAACCGGTGAGTACGATGCAAGCGTAGGGCGCCTGGCACACTGTGGCCGCTAGTCTCGCCAAGCCGCTGAAGATGGGGTCCAGAACCGCAGCCGCCTGCACCGCGAACGCAGGCGCGATCTCGCCACCGGGTTTCCGATTGAGGGACTGGGAAATCATGGGCTGGGCGCCGGCTGCAGCGAGATTCTCATCGTAAAGCGCTCCCGCGCCTGGGTCATTGGCTCGGTGGTATTGTGGATTATGTGACGCACCGGGTGGGTGGCGACTGCATCACAAGATCGGCGCCAGGACAGCGAATTGCGTCCCAAGTCGGATTGAGAGAGTCTCTGCATTACGGGAGTCCCCTATAGATGAACAGTAGCGGCGGCATGGCGGATTACGGGCCATGGAATCCCGGCATACAGTCACGCGTGCCCAACGAACTGCGCCACCTCTCGACGATCTTTGCGCCCGGCAACGTCTTTACCAGTGTCGGCGCGGCTGCCGAGTGGCATGGCCTCACGGGGCTCCCGCCCCGCGAACTGGTCGTGTTTCGCCCGCAAAGGCTGGCGCTGCACGAACTCTTGATCCGGGTCACCGCTGATTTTGCCGTGCCCGACGGCTCCCGCATCCGGGACTTGGGTATCAACTTTCGCGAGATGGCTAGTTTGCTGTTCACGCGTTATCTGATGCCGGCCATGGACACCATCACCGCGGCATACGACCAGGCGCGGCTGCAGCTTGAGAATGCCGTGGAAGGCGCATTGGCCGGCGTGGCGCGGCCGAATTCGGCAAGTGTTCCCGCTGACCGGGGCTGGGACCCGGAACGGATCGCCGAGTGTGAACGCATCGCGGGTGCGGCGAGCGATCCGTTGCGGAAGATCGCCCATCGTTCGCTGGCGCGAGTCATGTCCGCGGTGTTTACCACCCAAGGGCTCGCGTGGGGCACTCGAGAGTTCATTGGGTCGCTCGCGACCGACATGGCATGCAACGACTACGGCAGTGACTGCATCGGAAGAATCATCGAACCGCTGCTTAAGCGAGCGGCAAGCAACGAGGGATACAACCTGCTGCCGCCCCAGGAGCATCCGGTGGTCATCAATACCAAGGGGCCGTCCGCCTCGGGCAAGAGCACGCTGCGGCCGCTGCAGAAAAAACTCGCCGGCGACATCGGCGCGCGCTGGAACGACTTCGCGCTGATCAGCCCGGACATCTGGCGCAAGCAGCTGCTCGACTATAACGGGCTCGGCGCCGCATACAAGTACGCCGGCGCGTTTACGGCCGAAGAGCTGCAGATCGTCGATCAGAAGCTCGACCGTTACATGGCGCGTAAACATCAGCGCGGCGGCATGTCGCATCTTTTGATCGACCGCTTCCGCTTCGACAGTTTCGCCGCCGATTCGGACGAGGCGGGAAGCAATTTATTGACGCGTTTCGGCCAGATGGTCTATCTGTTCTTTATGATTACACCGCCCGAATCATTGGTCGAGAGAGCGTGGACGCGCGGTCTGGAGTTCGGGCGCTACAAAGCCGTCGACGATACGCTGGCGCATGCGGTGGAGGCGTACACGGGGATCCCGGATGTCTTCTTCACCTGGGTTCGCCGCAGCGACAAGCGCATTCGCTTCGAGTTTCTCGACAACACGGTGCGTTTCGGCGAGCCGCCCCGAACGGTTGCGTTCGGCGACAACGACACGTTCAACATACTCCACGTCAAAGGCACGCTGGACATCGAACGTTATGGCCGCGTCAATGTCGATGCGGCCTCCGCGGAACTTCTATACGCGGATCGGGGATTACTGGCGCCGGAACATAACATGGGTTTCCTGCGGCGCTGTGTCGAAGGATTTCGCGAAGTCAACTTCGCCGATCGCGCAACCGGGCGAGTTTATCTTCGCATCGAATCCGGCGTGCCCGCGTTCATGGATGGCGCCGGGCTGCAGGCGGCGATCTTGGACCTCGACACGCTGTGCGGGGTAAAGGCCGTGGCGCCCGGTGCGCTCCGTGGCGAGCTTCGAGGCGCCGATGGACCGCAATATCTACCGGACCATGGCAGAGAGGCTGACCACAGGGTGCCGACACTGGGTCAGTGGGGAGGCGGCGCCGGTCAGGAGACGCCGCCCGTCAGGAGACGTTGACGCGTGAGCGGCGCTAATCCAGAAATTCGCAGTAACGCTCCACGTGCACGGCAAGGTCGAGCGTGTGCTGCCGGGTCAGCCT
>DATCDX010000002.1:0-2576 GCA_036510475.1 Steroidobacteraceae bacterium | reverse complement strand
ACCGTGGGGGACAGCATTTCCACCGAGCAGTATTTTGCATTGCCTCATGTGTTCGGCCGTCCCAACGGGTACACCTCGACCGCGGAAGAACTCGTGCGTCGGTTGCTCGACATTGAACTTCCCGTACACATCACGGTGCCCAGCCTTTTGCACCTGCCGCTGGTGCTGCGCGGCACCCGGCTGATCGCCACCATGCCCGAGCGCGTCGCTCAGATGTTCGCCTCCACTCTGCCGATCAAGACTTTTCCGCTGCCGTTCGAGACACCCGCGCTGCATGAGATCCTGCTCTGGCACAAACGCAATGATTCGGATCCCGCGCACGCCTGGCTTCGCGATCTGCTGGTGCGGCTGACCCAGGAACTCGACAAAGTGGCGATCCAGCCTTGAGCGCCGAAGTGACGGTCCGATCCGCGGTATATTCGCTGTTGCGCGAATTCGGGCTGACCACCGTCTTCGGCAATCCGGGCTCGACCGAGTTGCCGATGTTTCGCGATTTTCCGGCAGACTTCCGCTACGTGCTGGGATTGCAAGAATCCATCGTCGTCGCCATGGCCGATGGCTTCGCGCAAGCGCGGAGCGCCGCTGCATTGGTCAACTTGCACTCGGCCATAGGCGTCGGTCACGCCCTCGGCAGCATTTTCACGGCCTATAAGAATCAAACACCCCTCGTCATCACCGCCGGCCAGCAGGCACGATCGATTCTGCCCTTCGAGCCCTTCCTGTTCTCCGAACAGGCGGCGCAGCTGCCGAAACCCTATGTGAAATGGAGCAGCGAACCGGCGCGCGCGGCCGACGTACCGGCGGCGATCGCGCGCGCCTACTACGTTGCGATGCAGCCGCCTCGCGGACCCACCTTCGTCTCCATACCAGTGGACGATTGGGAACGCGCATGCGCACCCATAGCCGCCCGTCCGGTCAGCCGGCGCATCGCGGGAGATCCGCTGCTGTTGCAGCGTGCCGCGGCCCAGCTACGCAATGCCCGCCGCCCCGTGATCGTGGTCGGTGCCTCCGTGGCACGCGACGATGCCTGGGATGAGACCATTGCTCTCGCTGAACAACATCAAGCTGCGGTCTGGGTGAGTCCCATGTCGGCGCGCAACAGCTTTCCGGAGCGCCACCCGCTGTTCGCCGGATTCTTGCCGGCCAACCGGGCGGCGATCGTCGCTCGGCTACAAGGCGCGGACCTCATCCTGGTGCTCGGCGCCCCGGTTTTCACCTACCACGTCGAAGGTGAAGGACCCCATGTACCGGAAGGCGCCGCGCTGATTCAGCTGACCGACGACCCAGGCGCGGCGGCATGGTGCCCTGCCGGCACATCGATCGTGACCCATTTGAAACTTGGCGTTGCCGCGCTGCTTGGGTCTGCGCCGGCCGCCGCCCGCGCACTTCCGGCAATTCCGGCACCGGCATCGCGAGTTGAACCTGCGTCTCTGACGGACCAGTACTTGGTGCAGCAAATCAGCGCATTGCGCCCGCCCGACAGCATCATCGTCGAGGAAGCGCCCAGCAGCCGCGGATCGATGCACGATTACTTGCCCATGCTCGAGCGCGAGACCTTCCACACCTGCGCAAGTGGCGGACTGGGGTTCGGTCTGCCTGCGTCAGTGGGCGTGGCACTGGCGCGGCCCGGGCGCAAGGTAATCGCTCTGCTCGGAGACGGATCAGCCATGTATTCGATCCAAGGACTGTGGAGCGCCGCCGAGCTTCGCTTAGCCGTCGCTTTCATTATTGTCAATAATTCCAGCTATCGCGCGCTCGAGGAGTTCAGCCGCCACTTCGGTATCGAGACGCTACCGGGGATGCGGCTGCCGCACCTGGATTTCTGCGCACTCGCTCGTGCCCAGGGGGTCAGCGGTAGGCGGGTCGAGCACTGCGCGGATCTCGACGCTGCGCTTCTCGAACTATTCGCGGCCGACGTGCCGATGCTGCTGGAGGTGAGCGTTAAATGAGCGAACGCTCGCGCACTCAGCTGGCGATGTTCTGCCGGTAAGCGCTCGGTGTCGAACCGAATCGCTCGCGAAATCGGCGAGCGAAGTGGCTGGGTTCGCTGAACCCGCAATTCCAGGCGATTTCTGCAATTCCGAGCCCATCGAATCGCTTGTCGCCCAACAGACGCTGCGCCCGGATCAGCCGGCAGTCATACAACTCCTGACTGAAAGTCTTACCCGCGTAGGCGAACAGTAGATGCACGTACCGACGCGACAGACCCAGCGCGGCGGCGACCTTCGCGGGATCAAGGTCGGGTTCGTGGCAGCGCGCCCGTATCGTCTCAATCACACGTCGCAGCAAGGCGCGCTTGTGGGTGGTCGACGGCGGATCATCGGGCGACGCAGCGAGCGCCAACAGAGAGACGATTTGTTCAGCCACCACGGCCGGCGGCAAACCCGATGCACCCACTGTGGCGGGCGTGAGATTGCTCAACGCCGATGCCAACGTCGCACCCCAACCGATGCGTCCATCGATCAAGCGCGCCGCCGCTTCTTCCGGCGCCGGCAGCCAGCCGCTGAGCCAATCTCTTCCGATCTCGAGCACCAGAGCTTCGACACCCTGAGGAAAATCGAACTCGAAGCCCGCCA
>DATCDX010000001.1:0-14962 GCA_036510475.1 Steroidobacteraceae bacterium | reverse complement strand
AGGCGCGCCAGATGCTCGAATGACCGTATGAATTCCGGCCGGCAGTCCGGGTATCCCGAATAGTCCACGGCATTGACGCCTACAAAAATGTCGGCGGCGCCGATGACTTCGGCCCAGCCGAGCGCGAGCGACAGGAATAGGGTGTTGCGGGCAGGCACGTAGGTAATCGGTATGCCGGTGCTTGGCAATTCCGGCACCGCGACGCCGGGGTCGGTCAACGCCGATCCGCCGACGCCGGCAAGGTCGACGCCCATGAGCCGGTGCTGGTGAGCGCCCAGGCTCGACGCGAGTGTGCGTGCGGCGGTGAGTTCGGCGCTGTGCCGCTGGCCGTAGTGCACGCTGAGTGCGTAGCATTCAAAGCCTTTGGTTCGCGCAATGGCGAGCACCGTGGCCGAGTCCAAGCCGCCGGACAGCAGCACGATGGCGCGTTTCGTTTTAAATGTGGCCTGTTCTTTTTGCATCGGCGCGTTCCCTTTGCACGCGGGTGCGGTCTTGTTGCACGTTGGCGTGGCCCACTACTTGCCGGGGACGTCGCCCCACAGGACCTTGTGAAGCTGTAGTTGAAAGCGCACGGGCAGGCGATCCGCTAAAATCCACTCGGCCAACGCGGTGGGCGGCACTTCGTTGTAGCTAGGCGAGAACAGAATCCGACTGCGTTCTCCCAGTCCGTGCTCACGCAAAAACGCCTTGCTCCAGTCGTAGTCCTCACGCGAACAGATCACGAACTTCAGCTGGTCGCGCTGGGTCAGCGACTCGAAGTTTTCGATTCTGTTGCGCGATGCCTCATGCGATCCCGGCGTTTTGACGTCGACTACCCGGGAGACCCTCGCATCGACGGCGGCAATATCCAGGGCGCCGCTGGTTTCGAGCGACACCTGAAAATTCGCATCGCACAGACGTTCGAGCAGCCTCAGGCAATTCGGCTGCGCCAGGGGTTCTCCGCCCGTCACGCAGACATACTGCGTGGCGTAGCTGCGTACCTTTTCGATTATGGCGTCGAGCTCGAGCCAGTCGCCGGCGTGAAACGCGTACTCGGTGTCGCAGTAATTACAGCGTAGCGGACATCCCGTCAGCCGTACGAACACCGTCGGGTAGCCGACCGCGTCGGCCTCCCCTTGCAACGAATGAAAAATCTCATTGATGCGCAGACGTTCAGGTTTGCGTGCGGCGTCACTCAATGGCTCTCGGTCGCCATTTTGTCGAGCCGTTGCTGTGCCAAGTGTCCCGATGGGGTGTCGGGGTACTGTTTGACCAATTGCGTCAAAATTGCCTTGGCTGAATCCCACTGTTTCAACTCATACCGGCAATAGCCGATTTTGAGCATCGCATCGGGAAGCTTGCGCGACTGCGGGTATTTATCAACCACCCGTTGAAATGCGTTCTGCGCCTCCGGGAATGACTTGTTCACGTAGTAAGCTTCGCCCAGCCAATACTGCGCGTTGTCCGCCAACGAGCTGTCGGGAAACGACACCAGAAACTTCTGAAATGCGGCGATGGCAGCATCGAATTGGCTGGCTTTCAACAAATCGAACGCGGCCTGATAGCTGCTTTTGTCGTCGGAGCCCGCGGCAGCGTCCCGCCCTGCGGCGGCGTTCGCGCCGGCCCCCGTGGCGGCAGCGGTGCCAGCGGAACCCGCTCCGCCGGCCCCACGCGATTCGAGATTCTTCAAACGCTGGTCGAGGTCGGTGTACATGTCACGCTGCTGTTTGCGGCTGGCGTCCAGATTGTGGCTCAACTGGTCGACATCGTTGTGCATGGCGCGCACGTCGCTTTGCAGCGCCGTGACCTGATTCGACAAATCGAGCAGGCTCTGATTCGCCACCACCCTTTCGATGCGAGCGAGTCGGGTGTCGAGATCGTTCAGTTTGATCTGCACCGGATCCTCCTCCGGCGGCGTGGCGGCGCAGCCTGCCAGCGTCAAGACAACGAGGCAGGCTGCACCTATACCGGACGTCGCTCGCGTGATCACGGCCCGTAGACCAATTCCACGCGCCGATTCTTCGACCAGGCCGCCTCGTCATCGCCTTCCACGGCGGGCCGCTCGGAGCCGAAGCTGACCGTCGTGAGCTGCGATTCCGCGACCCCTTGCAACATCATTGCACGACGCACGGCCTGCGCGCGCCGCTCGCCAAGGCCGATATTGTATTCACGGGTACCGCGTTCGTCGGTGTTTCCCTCGAGCTTGAGCTTGGCGTTCGGGTGAGCCGTCAGAAAGTGCGCATGCGCGGACACGATATCGGCAAATTCGGGTTTGATTTCCGATTTGTCGAAATCGAAATAAATCACTTTGCCGGTGCCCTGCGGGCCCCCCGCATTCGCGTCCATGGCGCCGCCCTGGCCGCCGGCGTTGCTGCCTAACGGGCTGGTAGAGGTCGATGCCCCCTCACCCGCGCTATTGGCTGATCCAATCTGCGAACCGGCGGTCGGCGGCTCAACCACATTGGACTTCTTCGGGCACCCTGAAAGCAGCGCCGCACCGGCCATAAGCAAAGCGATCGATAATATTCGTTTCATCTATTTCTCCATCCGATTGACAATTCCATACCGTTCAGCATTTCACATTATCCAATAAACCTAGCGGCGAAACCTTAAGTTTATGCGCTCGTTTTTGTGCGCGGATCCGATCGCCGCCATCAGAACGGCGACCAGGCCGGCTCTTGCAGCTCACCCTCGCTCGACACCAGCCGTTGCTGGACTCGTCCGTCGGCACTGACCAGAGCCAGCACCCCGCGCCCCCGATCGCGCGTGGCGTAAATAATGACCGCGCCGTTCGGCGCGTAACTCGGCGACACATCGAAACGTCCCTTGGTGAGCACTTGGACATTGCCGTGCCCGCGTAGGTCCATGGTCGCGATGCGATAGGCGCCGTCTTCCTGGGTGACGAATGCCAGTGAAGACTCATCCGGTGACAAACGCGGCCGCGCGTTGTAGCTGCCCTGAAAGGTCAGGCGCTGCGGATGCCCCCCCGGATGTGCGCCGACGCGATAGATTTGAGGTCCTCCGGCGCGATCAGAGGTGAAATACAGGCTTTGGCCATCCTTCGACCACTGTGGCTCGGTGTCGATTCCGGGATCGTCGGTAATGCGGGTCAGCGCCTGAGTGGCGAGGTCCAAGATGTAGATATCCAAGTTGCCGTCGCGCGTGGACAGTGTCAACGCCAGCTTCTTGCCATCCGGCGACCACGCTGGCGCTTGATTCACGCCCGCCCGCGCGGAGACTCGCCGGCGTTCACCCGTCTTCAGCAATTGCACATACACCGACGGCAGCCGGTCCTCGAAGGACACATAGGCCAGGCTCAGACCGTCCGGCGACCAGGCTGGAGACATCAATGGTTCCCTGGATTGCATCACGACATGGGGATTCTCGCCGTCCGCATCCGCCACAATGAGCTGGAACGTCCTGTTCGGCAAACGGCCCAGCACCGAGACATAGGCGATCCGCGTGGTAAAAGCACCGCGAATTCCCAAAATCTTCTCGAATATCATATCGGCGACTTGATGACTCGCAAGCCGCAGTCCCGCGCGGTTGGCGCTGATCTGAAAACCCAACAGGCGCTGCCGGGTGAGCACGTTGTAGAGTTCGAACGTGATGTTGTAGCGATCGGCGCCCAGCGGCAGCAATTGCCCCACCACCAGATAATCGTTGTTGAGCCGCCGCCAATCATCGAACAGGATGGCCGCGCCTGTGTGCGGTTCCTCGATAATGTCCTTGCGATCCATGGTTTTGAAGCGGCCGCTACGGGCGAGATCGTCGCTCACGAGCTGCGCCACGTCGAATGAACCGGCGGTCACCTCGGTCGAGGAAAACGGCACGATGGCGATCGGAATGGCCTGGGATTGGCCACTCGTCACCTCCACCACGAATTCAGCGAAGGTCCGTGGACAGAACATCACAAAGCCGATCAGGAGCAGGTATCTGAACTGTTTATTCATTGGGCTTGAACTCGAATACAAAGTTTCTCTGAAATAG
This sequence comes from Steroidobacteraceae bacterium, assembly GCA_036510475.1. Taxonomy (GTDB): domain Bacteria; phylum Pseudomonadota; class Gammaproteobacteria; order Steroidobacterales; family Steroidobacteraceae; genus Bog-1198. The sequence goes on along the minus strand of DATCDX010000001.1, from coordinate 10,993 downwards.
TGCCGGGTCCGGCGGTTCCGGCAGCGGTGATGCACGATACACCGCATTTTCGATCGACTGGCGCACGGCTGCATCGCCGTTGCACTGGGTCACCCGCGCGCTGGTCACCTCACCGCCCGGTATCTGGGTTACTTCGACCCGGCAATCGGTGCCGACGCGAGCGGACGGCGGCTTGATCCACGCATGGGTAATTCGATTCTGCAGTTGCGCCATATACTGATCGCGCAAGGGACTCGCCTCCACGGCGCTGACATGCTCCTCGTCGGCCAATTGCCGCCGCAGCTCCGCTTCACGAGCTGCCTGAGCCTTTTGATCGGCCGCATGCTTCGCATCCGCCGCTTGCTTGGCATCCGCTGCTTGCTTGGCCGCAGCAGCTTGCTTGGCGTCTTCGGCGCGCTTGGTATCCGCGGCCTTTTTCTCCTCCGCGGCCCGCGCGGCCTCGGCCTTCTGGGCGTCGGCGACGCGCTGCGCTGCGGCCGCTTTGAGCGCGGCCGCACTTTGTGCCTCTTCAACCTGTTGCTTCTGAGCGGCGGCGAGCTTTGCGGCATCCGCCGTCGCGGCCGCCGTCTTGGCCTCGTCGGCGGCATGCTGCTGGGTGGCGGCGGCGGTCGCGTCGGTCTGTGCGGCTGCCTCGGCGGCTGCGGCATCGCGCGCCTGCGCCAGGACACGAGCGCGGGCCGCCTCTTGTTGGGCGCGTTCGCTCTGCGCCTGCTGCGCGGCACGCAGCGCTCGCGAGTCAACCACCACGGCGTTGATCGGCAGCGGTTGCATGCTGGGCGGTGCCCGGTTACTCGAGATCACCGTCATGAGCACCAGGGCGGCCACCAATAATCCGTGCAGCAACACGGAAAAAACGATCGGCCACGAATGTTCGCGCAGAAAGCCAGGCATTCAGCGCACGCCGGCGGCGGCTCCATTAGCCCCTCCACGCGTCCGGGGTGCGGCGCGCTCGGGGTCGGTGAGGAGTCCCACTTTCGCAGCGCCCGCCCTTTGTAACAGGACCATGGCGTGCGCCACCGCCCCATAGGGCACCGTCGTATCGGCCTTGACGAGCACCGGAGTCTCGGCATCGCGGCGCAGGAGCGCGGCGGTGCGAGCGCTGACCGTCGCCTCCGACGCGGGTTGATCGGGGTTGGGACCGAAATTCACGTAAAGGCGTCCCCGCGCATCGATGGTCAACACCAACGGCTCATGTTTCGCCAAGAACGCAGCGTCGATGGGGCGCGCACCGGCGTCGGGCAAATCGACTTTGACGCCTTCTTTCAGCAGCGGCGCCGTTATCATGAAAATGATCAGCAGCACCAGCATCACGTCGATGTAGGGCACAACGTTGATTTCAGCCATCAGCCTGCGGCGGCGTAACCGGGCAGCCATCGGAGTTAACTTTGACCCGCACGGGCCGGCCCGTGTCGCTGCAGGATGGTCGAGAATTCTTCCACGAAAGTATCGAACCTCAGTTCCAAGCGGCTCACCTGGTCGGCCAGCCGGTTATAGGCCACCACCGCCGGGATCGCCGCGAACAGTCCGACCGCCGTGGTGATCAACGCCTCCGCGATTCCCGGCGCCACCGCGGCAAGGGTCGCCTGCTGCACGTTGCCGAGATTGTGAAAGGCACTCATGATGCCCCACACGGTGCCGAACAGGCCCACGTAGGGACTGGTGGATCCCACCGTCGCCAGTAGCGCGAGGTTTTGCTCCAAACGGTCGAGTTCCCGCAATTGCGCCACGCGCATCGCGCGCCGCGCGCCCTCGAGCAATTGATCCGACTGTATACCGTGTTGCCGGAGCCGGCTGAATTCGCCGAATCCGGATTCGAAGATGCTCTCAAGGCCGGTGCCGCCGCGCCCCTTGGTTTCGATGGTGCGGTAGAGCGTGGCGAGATCACCGCCGGACCAAAATGCGGTTTCAAATTTCTCCGCCTGCCGTCGCGATCGCGAGATCACGCGGCTTTTGCGGAATATCACGGCCCATGAGCCCACCGACGCGGCCAAGAGCAAAATCACCACCCCTTGCACGATGGGGCTGGCATCGAGCACCAGTGTCCAGACCGACAAATCATTCGGCATTACTACGCCACTCCATAAATAGATCCTTGGGGATGGCACGCGGCTTCAACGTGCCCGAATCGAGGCAGGCCACCCGAGTACTGGCGTCGATGAGCTGCAACTCGCCGCGCCAGATTGACTGCTTGAATGAAATTGTCGCACCACTCAGCCGCACTAGCTCAGCGGTAACGGTAATTTCATCGTCCAGCACCGCGGGCCGAAGAAAATCCACGACCACATTGACGACCGCGAACTGTAACTGCCGCTCCGCGCGCATTTGAAGTTGGTCTATGCCCAAAGCACGCAACCACTCGGTACGGCAGCGCTCCATGAACTTGAGATAATTGGCGTAGTACACCACGCCCCCGGCATCCGTGTCTTCCCAATACACCCGCGCTCGAATTTCATACTTCATATGACGCGATATTTACCGCGAAAGTTCGCCGCCGCGCGCACTTATTGAGCATCCCGGAACAGCGGCAAGTTCAAGTCCCGCTCCATCGCCGGCGCGGCGAGTCCGAAATGCGCGTAGGCATTGCGGGTGGCGACGCGGCCACGGGCGGTGCGCATCAGGAAGCCCTGCTGAATCAAGAAGGGCTCGATGACATCCTCGATGGTGCCCCGCTCCTCGCTCATGGCGGCCGCCAGACTGTCGACGCCCACCGGTCCCCCCTCGAATTTCTCGATCACCGTCAGCAGCAATTTTCGATCCAGCATGTCGAACCCTTGCGGGTCCACTTCCAACATGTCGAGCGCCGCTATCGCGACTTCCGCGCTGATGACACCCGCCGCCTTGACCTCGGCGAAGTCGCGAACCCGCCGTAGCAATCGATTGGCGATGCGCGGCGTGCCGCGCGACCTCTCGGCGATGCGATCCGCGCCGTCGGCGTTGAGCCGCAGTTTCATGATCGACGCGCTGCGCGTGACGATTTTCGTCAAATCCTCCGTGGAATAGAACTCCAGCCTCTGCACGATGCCGAAACGGTCGCGCAGCGGCGAGGTCAGCAATCCCGCGCGCGTGGTCGCGCCCACCAGCGTAAAGGGCGGCAGATCGAGTTTGATGGACCGTGCCCCGGGGCCTTCGCCGATCATGAGATCGAGCTGCGAATCCTCCATGGCCGGATAGAGCACTTCCTCCACCACCGGACTTAAGCGATGAATCTCATCCACGAACAACACATCGCGCGGTTCGAGGTTGGTCAACAGCGCCGCCAAATCGCCGGGACGCTCCAGCACCGGGCCGGAGGTCTGCCGTATATTGACCTTGAGTTCATTGGCGATGATATTCGCCAGCGTGGTCTTGCCGAGGCCGGGTGGGCCGAAGATCAACACATGATCCAGCGCCTCGCCCCGATTGCGGGCCGCCTGAATGAATATGTCCATCTGGATCTTCACATTGGACTGCCCGACATAGTCGGCGAGACTCTTCGGCCGCACGGCCCGATCGACCACTTCGTCGTCCCGCTTGCCGGCGCCCGTGATGACGCGATCCTGTTCTATTCCCATGTTCTTCAGGCCTTCGCCGCGGACTTCAGGGCACGCCGAATGAGGTCAGTGGTCGAAAGCCCGGGCTCATCGATCGACTTCAAGAGCCGGGTAACCTCCGGCGGCTTGTAGCCCAGCGCAATCAGCGCGCTGAAGGCCTCGCTCTGCGGGGTAATCGCGCCTGCCATTCCCTCGACACCGGCACCGCCCGCCGGCATCGAAAATTTCTTGACGCTGTCGCGCATCTCGATGATGACGCGTTCGGCGGTTTTGCGGCCGATACCCGGAATACGCGTCAACATCGCCACGTCCTCCGCTTCAATGGTGCGCAAGAAATCCTCGACGCTGGCGCCGGACAGAATACCGAGCGCGATCTTAGGGCCCACGCCGGAGATCTTGAGCAGTCCCCGGAACAGCCGCCGTTCGGCGTCGGTGCCGAAGGCGTACAAAATGTGCGCGTCCTCGCGCACCACGAGGTGCGTGAACAGCGCCACCGATTCGCCGGCGGCCGGCAGCCCATAGAAAGTCGACATGGGCGCTTCCATTTCATAGCCGACGCCATTGACGTCGACGGTGAGCATCGGCGGCTGTTTGACGGCCAAACGACCTCTGAGAAAGCCAATCACCCGCGGCTCGCAGCGCGCAACAGCGAGACTCGCACCTGACCGCGCAGCGCATGACAGACCGCGGTGGCCAGGGCGTCGGCGGCATCCGCAGACACCGGACCGTCCAGTTTGAGTATGCTTTTCATCATGAGCTGCACTTGCGCTTTTTCCGCGCTGCCGGAGCCGACGACCGCCTGCTTGATCTGACGCGTCGCATACTCGAAAACTTCGGCGTTGGCATCCGCCGTGCCGCAGATTGCCGCGCCGCGCGCCTGCCCCAGCTTCAGCGCGCTATCCGGATTGCGGTTGACGAATACCCGCTCAATGGCGATTTCCTGCGGCTGGTATTGGGCCACGATGGTCTGCATGCAACGAAATATTTCGCACAAACGAGCCGCGAATTCGCCCTTCTGGGTGCGGATCACCCCGCTCGCCACATACGTCAATCGAGGGCCCACGGCGTCCAATACCCCGAACCCGGTGCGCTGCGATCCGGGATCGATGCCCAACACGCGAATGCTGGCCGCTTCAGCGCCGCGCAAGCGAATCGCCCATTTCAACGTGCACTCTTGGAACCGTCATTGACGGGTATGATACCGGCAATAGGCGCTTAAACCCACCTGCTAGCCAAGGCGCAATTCAAGTGGAAACAACGGCTTCGACCCGGATGGCGGCAAGTGCGCGGCTGCACGACGCGTTCGCAGCTGCGCGCGCGATCGATCTGCCCGCCGCCGCCGAATCCGCGCGCACCGAGGGCCTTGAGGTCGCGGAAATCGTGCGTACCCTTGAGGCCGACGATGAAGTGGTGATCGCGGCCCTGCTGCAGCCGTTGCTCGATGCCGGATACTTGGATCGAGAATCCGCCGACAAGCAGTTTGGAACGGACGCCACCCGCCTCGCCCGCAGCTTGAGTCAATTGGGGGAATTCGGGTTACCGCCCGACTGGACCCCCGAACAGGGTCTGGAAGCCGGTCAGGCCGAGGCGCTTCGCAAGATGCTGTTGGCGGTCATCGGCGATGTCCGCTTGGTCGTGGTCAGACTCGCCGGGCAGCTGCAAAAAATGCGCTCCGCCAAGTCGCTCGATCCGAAGCTGCAGCGCAAACTCGCGACCGAAACCCGAGAAGTGTATTCGCCTCTCGCCAATCGGCTGGGCGTGTGGCAGGTGAAATGGGAATTGGAGGATCTCGCCTTTCGCTACCTGCAACCGGCCGATTACAAGCGCATCGCGGGGGCGCTCAAAGTACGGCGCTCGGAACGTGAGCGATATATCGAGGAATTGAAGACGCTGCTGCGCGGGGAATTGCTCGGCGCCGGCATCGAAGCGACGATCGAGGGCCGGCCCAAACACCTCTACAGCATCTGGCGCAAAATGCAGGCCAAGCAACTCGCCTTCGAGCAGCTCATGGACATCCGGGCAGCTCGCGTGCTGGTGAACAGCGTTGCGGAGTGCTACGCCGCGCTGGGTATCGTGCACTCGCTGTGGCCGTTCATTGCGGGGGAGTTCGACGACTACATCGCGACCCCGAAGGATAATCTATACCGTTCGATTCACACGGCGGTCATCGGCCCCGGCGAACAGGCGGTCGAGATTCAGATCCGCACCCATGAAATGCACGCGAATTCCGAGCGCGGAGTGGCGGCGCACTGGCGCTACAAGGAGGGCGGCCGCAGCGATCAGGCCTACGCGCGTAAAATCAACCAGCTGCGCTCCTTGCTGGCGCCCGCGGAAGGCGGCGCCACACGCGATTTCCTGGATCGCATGCGCGTCGATCTATTCCAGGATCGGATTTACGTGGTATCGCCCAAGGGCGAAATCGTCGATGTACCGGTCGGCGGCACGCCGCTGGATTTTGCCTACCAGGTGCATACGGACTTAGGGCATCGCACCCGCGGCGCCAAGGTCAATGGCCGCATGGTTGCGCTCGATTACCAACTCAAGAACAGTGAAACGGTGGAAATCATCACCGCCAAATCGCCGCATCCGTCGCGCGATTGGCTGTCCCCGCAGTCGGGCTTTCTCGCAAGCCCCAGGCACCGCAACAAAGTGCGCGCGTGGTTTCGCAAGCAAAACGAGACGCAGAACAAGACCGAGGGACACGCGTTATTCGACCGTGAAATGCAACGCTTGGGGCTCAACAGCCCGCCCATACCGGAGTTATTGAACGAGCTGAAATTGCCCAGCACCGAGGCGCTGCACGCGGCATTGGGTTTTGGGGAAATCAGTTCCGCGCAAGTGGCGGGCGCGATTCAACGACTACTCCATGCCCGCGAAGCGCACGGCGCGCCGCCGATCCGCGCGCGCGCGGCGGCCGTCCGTGAACCGGATATCGAGGTGCAAGGGATCGGCGACTTGCTGTCGACCTACGCACGCTGCTGCAAGCCCGTACCGCCGGAGGCGATTGTCGGCTATATCACCGTAGGCAGGGGCGTCAGCATCCATGCCCAGTCTTGCGCCAATCTTGCCCGGCTCAGCGTCAAGACGCCGGCGCGCGTACTGGCCGTCACCTGGGGCAAGATGGCCGCGCGCGAATTCCCAGTGGACATCGAGGTTCAGGCATTCGATCGCAGCGGCTTGGTACGGGACGTGAGCGCGGCGCTGGCGGACGAAAAAATCAGCATCCAGGGCATGAATACGCTGACCGACAAGCGCGACAGCGTCGCGCATATGCGGATCAACATATCCATTACCGGGCTGCCGCAACTGTCCCGGGTGCTGGGACGCATCGCCCAATTGCCGAACGTCATATCCGCCAGGCGCAAGAAATAGCGCTCGCTGCTAGCGATTGATCGCGTCGATGGCCCTCTTGTCCACCGCCAGCGCTGCCTCGTGGATTGCCTCGGACAGCGTCGGATGCGCGTGGATGGTGCGTTGTATGTCTTCGGTGCTCGCCGAATACTCCATGGCGAGTACCGCCTCGCCGATCAATTCACCGGCCATCGGCCCGATCACATGGATGCCGAGAATCTCATCGTCGTCCTTCGCGGATACGATCTTCGCCAGTCCCTGCGCGGCTTCCATGGCGCGTGCGCGGCCGCTCGCGGAGAACGGAAATGTGCCCACCTTGTAAGGCCGGCCACTTGCTTTGACCTGCTCTTCGGTCTGCCCCACCCAGGCAATCTCAGGGGCCGTGTAGATCACCGACGGAATGACCTTGTAGTTCACCTCGGCGAAACGGCCGGCAATCAAGTCGGCGACCATCACGCCTTCCTCTTTGCCCTTGTGTGCGAGCATAGGTCCGCGCACGGCGTCGCCGATCGCCCAGACGTTGGGCACCCCGGTGCGGCAATGATCGTCGACTTGAATGAAGCCGCGCTCATCGAGCCTGACCCCGGTGCCGTCCGCCAGCAAATCCTGGGTAAACGGTCTGCGCCCGACCGCGACCACCAGCTTGTCGACCTGTAGTTTATGCTCGCCCTGCGCGTCGGAATAGACCACGTCCACCGCCGCGCCGGCAACCGCGGCACTTAAGACTTTCGCTCCCAGCTTGATGTCGAGCCCCTGCTTTTTGAAGTGCCGCTGCGCTTCCTTCGCGATCGCCTGGTCCGCCACCGGCAGGAACTGCTCCATGGCCTCGAGTACCGTGACCTCACTGCCCAGGCGGCGCCACACGCTGCCGAGTTCCAGGCCGATGACGCCGGCGCCGATCACGCCGAGGCGCGCCGGCACCGCATCGAATTCCAGGGCATTCCAGGAATCGACGATGTATTTTCCGTCATGCGGCACGCTCTTGAGCCGGATGGGCGTGGAGCCCGACGCCAGCACCATCTGCTTGGCCTCCAGCGTTTTCTGCGAGCCGTCGGCGCTCGTCACCAGCACCTTGTTTCCGGGCAGCAATCGGCCATGCCCTTGAATGCCGACTACGCCGTTGGCTTTGAACAAGGCGGTGATTCCGCCGGTCATGGTCTTGACGATGGATGCGCGGCGCTTCTGCATGGCCGCAAGATCCAACTTCAAGTCACCGATCTTGATGCCATGAATCGAGAACTCATCTTTGGCGCGCTGGTACAGCTCCGAGGATTCGAGCAGCGCCTTCGACGGGATGCAACCCGCGTTCAAGCAGGTTCCACCGAACGCATAACTGCCGTCGAAGTTCTTCCACTCATCGACGCAGGCGACTTTTAGCTTGTTTTGCGCGGCCCGAATGGCGGCGGGATAGCCCGCGGGACCTGCGCCGATCACCACCACATCGTACGCGTCGCTCATATGCCCACCACCATGCGCGCCGGGTCCTCGAGGCATTGTTTGACGGTCACCAAGAACAGCACCGCCTCACGGCCGTCGATGATGCGATGATCGTAGGTCAACGCGATATACATCATCGGACGCACGACAACCTGGCCGCCAATCACCACCGCGCGGTCTTGAATCTTGTGCATGCCGAGAATCGCGCTCTGCGGAGCATTGACGATGGGCGTCGACAGCAGCGATCCGAACACTCCGCCGTTCGTGATGGTGAAGGTGCCTCCCGTCAATTCCTCCATGGTGATGGAGCCGGCACGGGCACGCGCCGCGAAATTACCGATGGCTTTTTCGATGTCGGCGAAGCTCAAGCTATCCGCATCGCGAAGCACCGGCACTATCAAGCCGCGATCGGTCGAAACTGCGACGCCGATATCGAAATACTCGTGATAGATGATATCGTTGCCGTCGACCGAGGCATTCACCGACGGAAATTTCTTCAGCGCTTCGGCGCAGGCTTTGGTGAAAAACGACATGAATCCGAGCTTCACGCCGTGCTGTTTCTCAAAGGGGTCTTTATAGCGCGCACGCAGCTCGTTGACCGCCGTCAAATCCACTTCGTTGAATGATGTGAGCAGAGCCTGGGTGGTTTGCGCCTGCACCATGCGCTCCGCGATCCGCGCCCGCAGCCGGGTCATCGGCACGCGTTGTTCGGCGCGCGCCGTGCGCGCCTCGGCTGCCCGCGATGCCGGCGGTATCGCCGGGCTCGACGCTTTGCCGGCAGCACTCGCCGGGGTGGCGAGACTCGGGACCTGCGCGGCATCCTTCGCGGATAAATAATTCACCACGTCCGACTTCGACACGCGCCCGTCGCGGCCGGAGCCGGCCACCGACTTCGGATCGACCTTGTTCTCCTCGACCACGCGCTTCGCCGCGGGGCTGAGTTTGGCGGAGGCGGCCGGAATGGCGGGCGCGCTCGCCCCAGGCACCGCAGCGGCACCCTCCTCGATCACGGCCAGAATTTGGCCGCTGGTGACCGTGGTGCCATCCTTGATTTTGATTTCTTTGAGGACCCCGGCGGCCGGCGCGGGAACCTCCAAGACCACCTTGTCGGTCTCCAAGTCGACCAGATTTTCATCGCGCGCCACGGCATCGCCGGGCTGCTTGTGCCATGAGACGAGCGTAGCGTCGGCCACCGACTCCGGTAGCTGCGGTACGCGAACTTCAATTGTCATGAACCTGTCCTAGTTTGTGCCGCGGGGAGGCGCATCGTTTGTCGGGAAGTCTCTTCCGGCGGCGCGCCTTGCACGGCGGCGCTGACCAGATTTTTCTGTTGTTGTTCATGCAGGACGGAAATGCCCGTGGCCGGCGCCGCAGCACCGGCGCGGCCGGCATATAAAAGTTCGTGCTGCGGCCCCAACTTCGATTGTAATCGATGGCGGATCTGATACCAGCTGCCCTGATTTTGCGGCTCTTCCTGGCACCAGATGATTTCGTGGGCGTTCGAGTACTTGCGGATGATCGCCTCGTACTCTTCCGAGGGAAACGGATAGAGCTGCTCGATGCGCACGACGGCGACCGTCTCGACCTTGGCCTCGCGCCGCGATTTCAATAAATCGAAATAAACCTTGCCGCTGCACAACACGATGCGCGTCACGGCGGACGGCTTGATATCGTCGATTTCATCAATGACCGTGCGAAATCCGCCGCCGGCCAACTCTTCGAGGCGCGATACGGACAGCGGATGCCGCAATAAACTCTTCGGTGTCATGACGATGAGCGGCTTGCGCAGGTCGCGGACCATTTGCCGGCGCAACATATGGAACATCTGCGCCGGCGTCGACGGCACGCACACCTGCATGTTGTACTCGGCGCACAGCTGCAGAAAACGCTCCAGGCGCGCCGAGGAATGCTCGGGTCCCTGGCCTTCGTAGCCATGCGGCAGGAATAATGCGATGCCCGAGAGGCGGCCCCATTTGGCCTCGCCGGAGCTGATGAACTGATCGATGATGACCTGGGCGCCATTGCAAAAATCGCCGAACTGTCCCTCCCAAATGGTCAGGCAATGCGGTTCGGTGGTGGAGAAACCATACTCGAATCCCATGACCGCCTCTTCGGACAACACCGAATCGGTGACCGTGAAGGTGGGCTGATTGGTCGCCAAATGCTGCAACGGAACGTAGCTTCGGCCGGTGAGCTGATCGTGCAATACCGCATGCCGGTGGAAGAAGGTGCCGCGGCCGCTATCCTGGCCCGTCAGGCGCACCGGATACCCTTCCTGCACGATGCTGGCATAGGCGAGGTTCTCCGCGCAGCCCCAATCGAGCGCCAGTTCACCGGCCACCATTTTCTCGCGTGCCTGCATCACGGCGAGCACGCGGGGGTGCAGCTGCCAATCCGACGGGTACGTCGTGATCGCCTTGCCGAGCGCACGCAATCGGTTCATGTCGACCGCGGTCCGCGCCGACTCCGACCAGTCCGCGCCCAAATACTTGCTCCAGTCCACCGTGTACTTGTTGCCGATGAGACCCAGCGAGGCACGCGCCTGCGGACGGCCCTCGTCCAGGCCGCTGCGGAATTGGTCGACCATCTGCGCGGCGTCGGCGGCCGGTACGACGCCCACCGTAGCCAGCTGCTGCGCGTAAATCTGGCGCGTTGTCGGGTGCTGACGAATCGCC